>JAHDCK010000093.1:0-3688 GCA_020629915.1 Saprospiraceae bacterium | reverse complement strand
ATAAAATGACAAAAAACATATTCAAAATATTAATTCTAGCTATAACCCTTCCCTTACTATCCTTCGCGCCCAAGAGCGAAGCCCCTTCCATGAAAATGGCCTTGCTCAAGTACAGCGGAGGAGGCGACTGGTATTCCAACCCAACCGCACTGCCCAATCTGGCGAAGTATTGTAACACCAATCTCGGGACCAACTTTGATCCGGATTATGCAACGGTGGAAGTCGGCAATGCGGATTTGTTTAATTATCCCTTTGCGCACATGACAGGACACGGGAATGTCGTTTTTTCCAATTCCGATGCCGAGAATTTGCGCTTGTATTTATTGTCGGGTGGGTTTTTGCACATTGATGATAACTATGGTATGGACAAATTTGTGCGCCAGGCAATGAAGCAGGTTTTTCCGGAACATGACTTTATCGAGTTGCCGTTTAGTCATCCGATTTATGGGCAAAAATTTAAATTTGCAAATGGCCTGCCTAAAATTCACGAGCATGATAATAAACCGCCGCAGGGTTTTGGCATTATCCACGAAGGGCGATTGCTTTGTTATTATACCTACGAGTGTGACCTCGGCGATGGCTGGGAGGATCAGCCCGTCCATAATGACCCGGAGGAGAAAAGACAACAGGCTCTGCAAATGGGCGCGAATATCGTGCAGTATGCTTTTGGGTATTAAATGGGAAGCAAGATCAAGTGCAAGTTCAAGTATCAAGATCAAATGACGAGAGGGGCGTGTTTTAATGAAAATGGCAATTAAAATGAAAATAAAAATTTGAACTTGCACTTGATCTTGATACTTGCACTTGAAAAAACTATCTTTGTCACTCCATAACCACAATAGATACCCCGCATTTTTTCAATCAATTTGGATGATATGCCTATTGTTACGTTGACGACGGATTTTGGCTGGCAAGATTATTACCTGGGCATGCTCAAGGGGGCATTGCTATGTGAAGATCCGGAATTAAATATTATAGATGTTTCTCATAATATAAAAGATTACGATATTGTCAAGGCCGCTTTTATATTAAAAAATGTCTATTCTGAATTTCCAAAGGGAACCATTCATATATTAAGTGTTAATAATTTTTACAAGCCCAATAGCCGCTTCATCGCTGTGTATGAAGACGGCCATTTTTTCCTGGGGCCGGACAATGGCGTTTTTTCACTGGTGTTTGATCAGGTGCCGCGCAATGTCTTTGAGTTGGATTATGCGCCGGAGACCGGATGGCCCTTGAAAAATATTTACGCCAAGGCCGTGGCTTATATTTTAAGTGGCCGACCGATTGGCGAAATTGGTTTGCCGCTGAAGGGGATGGAAGAGCGGATTACTTTGCAGCCTGTTATGAGTAAAAATCAAATAAGAGGTTCTGTAATTCATGTAGATAATTATGAAAATGTTATATTAAATATAACGCAGGATACGTTTAGTAAAGTTAGAAACGGGCGTTCCTTTGCCTTGTACTTTAAACGGAATGATCCGATTACCCGATTGTCCCGACACTACTACGATGTGCCGACCGGCGAGGTGCTTTGCCTGTTCAATTCTGCCGGATATTTAGAAATAGCTATCCACCACGGCAAGGCAGCCAGTCTGCTTGGGCTGAAACCCGATGATACCGTTCAAATTGATTTTGGTTAAATATGAAAACCATCGAATCCCTTCTCGCGCCTGAAAACCTTCGCTCCGTCCAAGGGTTGGAATTGTTGGCCAGGACGACTTTGCAGGGCATGGCCGTTGGGCAAAATCCGGGGAAGCGATTAGGAGCCGGGCAAAACCTGAGCCAGTACCGGGCCTATCAGCCGGGAGATGATATTCGATTGTTGGATTGGAAAATGTATGCTCGCTCGGATAAATTTTTTGTTCGGGAAGCGGAGTTGGAAACCAATCTCTCCGTTCGGTTTATTTTGGATGCGAGTGCTTCGATGTTGCATAAAGATAATAATTATACTAAAATTGATTATGCAAAATATCTAATCGCCACAGTAGCTTGGTTGGCGCAAAGTCAAGGAGATAAATTGGGTTTAAATATATTAAATGAAAATTTATTTTTAGAAATCCAGCCCAGAGCGGGGAAACGAAATTTTAGAAAATTCTTATATGAGTTAGTTCAAATAAATCCGGAGGCTAGTTTTAGAAATTCTGAAAATGCTTTTTATAAAAACACGAGATCAAAAGAATTAATTTTTTATATAAGTGATTTGTATGAGAATAATACAGAGCATTTTGATTTTTTAAAACAGTTGCAAAGTCCTCGAAGAGAAATAGTTGTACTACATTTGCTGGGAGAAAACGAAAAGGATTTTGATTTTGGAGATTATTCTACCTTTGAGGATTTGGAAACGGGAGAGCGGATACAGGTGGATGTTTCTAATTATAAAAAAATATATTTAGAAAATTTTAATAAAAATATTGATAAAATCAAATCCGGTTTAACGGAACTGGGAATGTATTACGAATCTGTAAATATGCGCTTGCCGGTTTATGAGGTGGTTCGGATGTATTTGAAGAAGCGGATGCAGGGGTGAATTTTTAAATTTAAAATATTAAAATGAAATACTGCGACCACAGCGCGATCGTGGTATTAAAAATATAACTATAAGAATATTTACAAAACAAATGGATAAAAATACAAAAAGAACAGATGTAAACGAGTTGGGGGAGTTTGGATTGATCGAACATTTGACGAAAGATTTCCCCCTTGTACAATCTTCTACCATAAAAGGTGTAGGGGATGACGCAGCCATAATTAACCCCGAAGAAGGACAAGTCGTCGTGTCTACAGATTCTCTGGTAGAGGGGATACATTTTGATTTGATGTATATGCCGTTGAAGCATTTGGGGTATAAGGCCGTCGTGGTAAACCTCTCCGACATCTGCGCCATGAATGCTGTTCCCAAGCAGATTTTAGTATCTGTTGCTTTGTCCAATCGTTTTTCCGTGGAAGCGATGGAAGCATTGTACGAAGGCATTCGCCTGGCTTGCAAGCACTACAAAGTGGACTTGATTGGAGGCGATACGACTTCATCTCCTAAGGGATTATATATAAATGTTACCGCAATAGGTTTGGGGCAGCCCGGAAAAATTGCTTATCGCAGTGGAGCGCAGGAAGGCGATATTTTATGTGTAACCGGCGACCTCGGAGCCGCCTATTTGGGCTTGCAAATTTTAGAAAGAGAAAAACAAATATATTTAAGTTCGCCGGGTGTGCAGCCGGATTTGGGTAATAAAAAATACCTCATCGAACGACAACTCAAACCCGAAGCCCGATTGGATATCATCGAGCATTTTGAAAAAGCGAATTTAATTCCTACTTCCATGATTGATGTCTCTGATGGATTAGCTTCGGAGATTTTTCATATATGCAAAGAATCAGATCTTGGTGCATTGGTGGAAGAAGAGGGTGTACCTATCAATATGGATGCCCAGATGCAGGCATTGGAATTTAAGCTTGATCCGATTACCTGTGCCCTGAGCGGGGGCGAGGATTACGAGTTGTTGTTTACGGTAGATCCCAAGGATATGGCAGTGGTTCGTTTGTTGCCAGACGTGTCGATTATTGGAGAGATGTTGCCGAAAGATATGGGTGTTAAATTATATACGAAAGGAGGTAATACGCATCCGCTGAAAGCGCAGGGTTGGCAACATTTTGAGGAGGGGTGATATGGAAGTAATCTGATTTTTAG
>JAHDCK010000092.1 GCA_020629915.1 Saprospiraceae bacterium | reverse complement strand
AACTCATTTCAAATTAAATTGAACATTATTATGTCCAGTTACTTACTTGCTTAAATATTATTGCGAATATAGATTTTGGAATGGATTTTATTTTTATTCCTTCTTTGATTGAAATATCCTTAATTTTGTGTTTTACCTACCATATATATATGTATCATGATTGAGGTCAAATTATTTTCTGGTCAATCTTCCCAATATCTGGCAGAAAAAATTGCAGATTATTACGGTCAACCATTAGGTGATGTAGTAGTCAATAAATTCAGTGACGGAGAAATGCAACCCGTCATTAATGAATCTGTCCGTGGGCATTATGTGTTTTTTATTCAATCCACCTTCACGCCGTCGGATAATATGATGGAATTGCTCCTCATGATTGATGCGGCAAAGCGGGCTTCCGCAGATTATATCATTGCCGTGATTCCCTACTTCGGTTATGCCCGGCAGGATAGGAAAGATAAACCCCGCGTCGCTATCGCTGCCAAACTGATTGCCAATCTGCTGGAAGCTGCCGGTGCCCAGCGAATCATGACCATGGATTTTCATGCGGATCAGATTCAGGGCTTTTTTAATATTCCTGTGGATCACCTGAAAAGCGAAGCCATTTTTATTCCTTACCTCGAACAAAATTTTGACCTGACCAACGTGACCTTCGCCTCTCCGGATGTGGGCGGCGTGAAGCGGGCGCGGATTTATGCCAAGTATTTTAAACGACCTCTGGTCATTTGTGATAAACATCGCGAAAAAGCGAATGTGGTTTCCGGGATGACCGTGATTGGAGAAGTCAAAGGAGCGGATGTTATCCTCATGGATGACCTGGTGGACACCGCCGGGACGATGTGTAAAGCCGCCCAGGCATTAATGGACAAGGGAGCCAAAAGCGTTCGCGCCTTTTGTACGCATCCGGTTTTGTCCGGCAATGCTTTTGATAATATCAACAAGTCTGTCTTGAAGGAATTAGTGGTTTGTGATACTTTACCTCTGAAGCAGGAGTCTCCTAAAATCAAAGTTCTATCTACGGCCAAATTATTTTCAAGAGCGATTCGATATACCCATGAGCATCGATCGATTTCTTCTTTATTTGTAGATGGATAGATTAGATATAAATTTTTGCTATTTGATTTGTATGGTTTTTTATTTTAAATTTGATTCTACCGCCTGAATCTTTTCTCCCTTTTTATCATTTAATTCTAAAAATATGAAACAGTTGTTTCTAATGGTATTCTTGTGCCTCCACCTTTCAGCTATGGCACAGGTCGAATGGATTTATGCCGAAACAAAACCGATTGATGGCTGGGCATTGGAAGTGGATCAATATGGCAATATCTACGAGGCCGGAAGTCATCGGGTGCCCATTGATTTTGGGAATGGTATTCAGGTGACTAATGATCCCGCCCTTTCAGATTTTCTTTTAGCAAAATACAATTCCGATGTTACGCCTCAGTGGGTCGTCACTTTTCCCAATGAAAAATCAGCGTTGGTACTGGATATCGAAGTCGCTCCGAATGGCGATATTTTTACCTGTGGAAATTTCTTTGGTAACCTGCCCCTTGTAAATGGGGATACGCTTTTTGCATTCAGTGATTTTATCAATAATTCTTTCCTGATAAAATTTGATGCTAACGGAAATTATCTCTGGTCACAATCCGATCCCGACCTTCGGGGAACGTACAACGACATGGCCCAGGATGAAAATGGAAACATCATCCTCGCCGATACGGAGGAAGATACGATGACGATCCGAAAACTGGACAGCAACGGAATTCTACTTTGGGAACAGCAAGCCTATTCTTTTTCAACTTTTAATAATAATTATATTCGTATGTTAAAAATCGAGACGGATAAAAATAATAATATATTTTTATTTGGTCAATACGAGTCCAATGCTACTTTTAATACGGATATTTTTGATACCACTCCGGCAGAAAAGGAAAATTTATTCCTGGCGAAATATGCGCCGGACGGAACCGAACTTTGGGTGAAAAACCTGGCGGGCCCCGGTGCAGATCGGCCGGAAAATCTGGCCGTTGATAAATTTGGAAATGCTGTTATCATCGGACGCTACGGTGAAGGTCTTACCGTCGATACCTTTGATTTGCCGGACATTGGTTACAATCCCAATCTCATGGCAAAGTATGATACAGATGGAAATTTATTATGGTTAAAAAACATAGGTGACAATAGCTGGGCGAAAACCATTTCCACGGACGGCAATGGGAATTTTTACGTGGGAGGAACCTTTAATGCTTCCCTTGAAATTGGCAATACGAACTTTGTGGGCGTGGGCGAAGATATGATGATGATAAAGGTAGATGATGCCGGGGATTTTATTTGGATGGAACATTCTCCGGGAGAAAGTTCTAATGGTATTTTTAATATATTTAGTAATAAAAGAGGCGTTGTTTATACACAAGGCATTTGTTTTGGAAATATTGACCTGATAGATGGGGTGACAACTACCAGCCAACCCAATAATTATCTCCTTGGAATTTTTAACGATTTGTCCTACGAATTACCAAATACCATTTCTGGAAATATATTTGGAGATAATAATATAAACTGTGCGCTCGATGCCGGAGAGTTGCCCCTCAAGAACTGGTTGGTCGTAGCAGAACCCGGACCGCATTACGCCCTGAGCAATGCCCAGGGAGAATATACCTTGCGGGTGGATTCCGGTATGTATGAAGTAAAACAGATCGTTCCGGCGGTTCTGCAAGACGAAACGGTTCCGCTTTGTAATGCGGCTTCTTCTTATACGATTTTTATGGATGGAATAGGGTTGGACACGACTGGTTTTGAGTTTCCAAATGATATTGAAATTTGCCAGAAGCCTTTTGTAAATATCATATCAAATCGCCGCCGCCGTTGTTTTAAAAATACTACGGCCGTCGGGTATGGCAATTACGGTTTAGAAGCTATGACGAACGTTACAGTTGAAGTGAATTTTCCAGATTATGTGGTTCCGCTAAGTGCGAGTGTGCCTTGGTCTTTTGTATCAGATAGTCTGGTTGTGTTTGATATTGGCGATTTAGATCCGGGAGAAACAGGAGTAATTATTATACGAGATTCTGTATTATGTGATGCTATTTTGTTGCAGTCAGAAGTTATTCAATGCACGAGTGCGGAGATTTTTCCCAAGAGCAATTGCCCCGATCCCAATCCCTGGAATGGGGCGAGTCTCGTAGCAGACGGAGCCTGTCTGGATGACTTCACCGGGCAGATGAATTTAATTATAAAAAATGAGAGTAATGTAGATATGATAGATTCGGTATTCTATCGGCTCTATCAAAATACGACTCTGGCCTGGGAGGATTCCCTTCAGCTTCCGGCAGGGGACAGCATTGTCATTTCTCTGCTTGCCGAAGGCTCGACTATTCGTTTGGAGGTGCAGCAGGTAGATAAACATCCGGATAATGATTATATATCTTTAACTATTCCAGGCTGTGGCAATGAAGATCCCTCCAATGTTCAAGCAGAAACGTATGTCAATTATTTCCCTGTGTTTTACGAGTTAGAAATGGACGAACATTGCCTTCCCGTAACGGGTGCTTATGACCCGAATGACAAGCAGGTTTTTCCTAGCGGCTGGGGCAATGAAAATAATATTTACGTATATTCACCGCTTGAATATTTAGTGCGCTTCCAAAATACCGGAAATGACACGGCCTTCACGGTTGTTATCGTGGATACGCTTTCCGAGCATTTGGATTTAGCTACTTTGGAGTTTGGGCCGGCTTCTCATCCCGTTCGTTTTGAGTTGGATGGAAATGGTGTGCCAATTGTAAAATTTATATTTGAAAATATTTTACTACCGGATAGCACAACAAACGAACCTGCTTCTCATGGCTTTGTTAGTTTTAGAATTTTACCTAAGGAAGATTTGCCCTTGGGAACCCGCATAGAAAACCTCGCCGATATTTATTTTGATTTTAATCCGCCTATTCGCACCAATACAGTTTTTAATACCATCGCTGATGATATAGATACGGATTTTAATAGTATAAGTGATTTAATTATAATAAAACCCATTAATGTTGGCTTGAATGAAGTTGAGATAGAACAAGTTCGGATTTTCCCTAACCCGGCGCATACGGCTTTGGTCCTGGAGACGGATGTTTTAGATATTCAAAAAATCGAAATTTATGATGCGAATGGAATTTTATATAAGCAATATTCTAATAAAATAAATAAAATTATGGTAGAAGATTTTCCGGCAGGGTTGTATTGGATTGTAGTTAAAACAGGGGAAGGAAAAATCGTTCGGAAGTTTGTGAAGATGTAGTTTAAGTTTAATAAAAAAAAATATTTTGTCATTTCGAGGCTTGCCGAGAAATCTTCTCTATGAAACGAAGAACAACCGTTCCCTCTTGGAATTTTAGTGATAGAGCAAGGATCAGTTTCCATTTCGTAGAGAAGATGTCTCACTCCGTTCGACATGACAACTCTATTGTTTGTTTTTCAAAAACGAAAAGCCTACGCCAGTCAAGATGAAAAATGTAGTATCAGGCATCCTCATTCTGCAAGTCCAAAATCCACTCGATCCAACTGATAACGGTTTGCGCCCGCCGCTTGTAAGTCGCTTCGGATTTTACCTTGAAAATGGGATGTACTTTCATAATGCTGACGACTTCCGCATTAGAAACCGGGCCTAGTTTTTTAAAATACAATTTTAGGGCTTCATTAAAAACGCGGTGGGATAAAATGCACTCGGCCAATGCAAAGTATTTTTTCTTATACGGAAAATCCATGATGGTTTTGGCCGTTTTAGTCAGTTCCAGTTGTCCGTCTTTTTGATGACAAAGGCCCAGATACTCGGCTGCATTTTTATAATAATGTGCTTGACGGGAGACGAAATTATAATTTTCAGATATAAAAATATCTTCGAGCTTTCGCTTGGAATTGAGCAGGTGAAGCAAGTCCACGATGCGGTCAAATTTATCCGCTTGAGGAAACGGTACTTCGGGTTCTTCCTGAATGCTAACCCGCTCCAGTAAATCCCGAATATCTTCAAAACTAATCCGTTCCTGATTTAAAATATATTTTTTTTGGGCGATTAATTCCAGGGAATTGTATTCATTTATTTTTCGATATTTATATATAAAAAAATCAAAGGTATCATTGCTGTACGTCATAAAAACCGGAACTACCTCCTTTTTAATTTTGGACTGCCAGAGGCGGTAAGGGTAATAAATTTGCCGAATCAAAAAATCATCTACCCGGAAATTTTTGGCCTCGATGAGGAATAATTTTTCAGGTGACTCATAGCCACCGTCTATTTCGCATTGACTATTTTGAACAGAAACGGAAATGGGATCATCCTTGTGATAGTTGTTTTTTATCCAGAATTTAAAATTAGAAGAAGACATCCGTCCGCTAATCGTCGGCGCAATTCTGTCTTCTGCCAGATCTTCCAGGATGCCACAAACCAGTGCGGTATTCAGCGCCGCAGATTCGGAATAAATATTTTGAATATCTAATGTTTCTATGTATTCAGGTTTTTGGATGAGGGTGGGAACGAGCGTTGGGTCGTAGTGAACTTTCTGATAATTTTGAAAAGGGCCGATGAGATAATCGCCGCGACTAACGGGAAGGATGGATAAAAAATGGACTTTGAAAATTTCCGGCAAACTGCCTTCGTGATCAAACTTAGTCATCAGTCGGCTTTCCCGAAACTCATTGATCTGCTTAGATGAAATTCTAAAAACAGTATTTGTTCTTATTTGTTTTAAAATGTCATACTTTTTAAATAGCTTGAGCCAGTTTTTATCCGTTTTGTTCATATATCATAATTTCTGATTAAAACTTCGGCGATCTTTCCCCTTCCGGCAGAATCGGAATTGATATTCCTCCTGGCATGAACAATATCAATGGTGTAATCTTTATATAAATCTTTTATAAAATCTGTGGCAGAATTGGAAAGTAAAAACTTGCAGCCTTTGTTGTGGAGCTGATCGCAGGCTTGCTTCAATCGGACTTGCTCCTGCTTATCAAATCCGGTTAAAGTATAACCCGTAAAAGAAGCGCTGGTAGAAACCGGATCATAAGGCGGATCAAAATAGACGAAACTGCCTTTGCGGATCCCTTTAAGGCCATGCAAATAATCCCCGGAATCGATCCGGCAATTGGCTTCATTCAAAAATTTACTTACCGCACGCAGGGTAAACTCATTCACGAAATTGGGATTTTTATAATTGCCAAAAGGCACATTAAATTGCCCCTGCCTATTAACTCGAAAAAGTCCGTTATAACAGGTTTTATTCAAATATAAAATTCTAGCAGCTCTTTTTACAGCAGGAAGGTCTTCAAAATTTTTATTGCGATCCAAATCGCGTTTTTTATAATAAAAATCAGAATCGTTTTTATATGTTTTTAGTTCTTTTATCAGGCTGTCCACATTTTCCTGAATGGTTCTATAGACGTTAATGATTTCCTTATTTTTATCGTTGATGACAAATTTTTTAGGACGTAATGAAAACAGAACCGCCCCGCCGCCCACAAATGGTTCGTAGTAGCGGGAGTAGTTTTTGGGAATCCTGGGTAAAATTTCCGGCAATAATTGCCGTTTTCCGCCTGCCCATTTTACAAAAGGTTGTAGAAATTTGTTTTCAGCCATCCTGGAAATCAATGATCAAAAAATTGTCAAAATGTACGCAAATATGTGAAACTTTTCCGGCATCACCAAACTTATTTTTTCCTAAAAATTAACTAACTTTAACCTTGATAATTTTATAATAGTTCAATTTAAAATATAATAAATTATGGCTATACGAAAACCGTTTAATCTGCAAGGCTGGATCAATGAAAATCGTCACTTGTTCAAGCCACCTATTGGCAATAAACAGGTCTATCTGGAAAATGATGACTACATCGTCATGGTCGTAGGCGGACCTAACGGAAGAAAGGATTATCACTACGAGGATGGCGAAGAATTATTTTACCAGCTCGAAGGCGACATCACTTTAAAAATCATCAACGAAGATGGCACACCCGAAGATATTCATATAAAAGAAGGTGAAATGTTTTTGTTGCCACCTCGTATCCCTCATTCGCCCCAGCGTCCCGCCAACACCATCGGTCTGGTCATCGAACGCTACCGCAAGGAAAATGAAGTGGATAAACTCATGTGGTTTTGTGAAGGCTGTAATCACAAACTTCACGAAGCGACCTTCGAGATGAGCGACATTGTCAATCAACTTCCTCCGGTCATGAATGCCTTTATGAATTCTGAGGAACTGAGAACTTGTAATGATTGTGGAAGCGTCATGGAAAAAGTTTGATTTAATAGGAGAATAGGTAAATAAAAAAATAATTTTATGTTTGGACAGATTGAAGAAATGAAAAAGCAGTTGCAGGAAAAGCTGGCATCGATTGTTGTAACTGGCGAGGCTGGTGACGGAATGGTGAAAGTAGAAGTGGATGCAACAAAACAAATAAAAAATATATCTATTAATCCTGAAGTGATGACCCCGGATGATCCGGAGCAACTCGAAGATTTGCTCATGGTGGCCATCAATCGGGCGATGGCACAGGCAGAGGAAAAAGCCGCTGTGGAAACCCAGGAAATGATGTCTGGTCTGTTGCCACCGGGGATGGATTTGCCGAATTTATTTGGATAAAGTGTATACTGCTTTTTTAAATACAAAAATTGGTTGGCTGGAAATTGAGGGAAATGAAAAAGGACTTAACAAAGTTTCTTTTATAGATAAACCTTTAATGCTTCCTGAAAATGTGCCTGAATTGCTACAGGAAGGGGTTCGCCAACTCGCCGAATATTTTGAGGGGAAAAGGAAAATTTTTGACTTGCCCCTCGCTCCAAAGGGAACGGATTTTCAGCAACAAGTCTGGAAGGAAATGCTCGCCGTTCCCTTTGGTCAAACGACGACCTACCTCGCCATTGCACTCAAAATTGGCGACCGAAAATTGTCCCGCGCCGTAGGAGCCGCTTCCGGTTCCAATCCCATTGCGATTATTATTCCCTGCCATCGGGTCATTGGTACAAGTGGTTCACTGACGGGCTACGCTGGAGGATTAGAGACAAAAAGAGATTTGTTGATGCACGAAAATCCGATGGTGTTCGGGAAGCAGGGGGAGTTGTTTTAACAAGGGAAGTCCCAACATCTTTTTTTATTTCCTGTAAGTTGACGTAACTTTACGCCGAACATTTGAATTTTATTACCATGAAGAAATCAACTGGCATACTGCTGACATTGGGATTAATTTTATTAATAGGTGGCTATTATTTTTATAATATAAAAGATGATGTAAAGACAGCTATCCAGGGAGAGGAGCAGCCAGAAATGATCATCAGAAAAGCCCCACCGAATGAAATAAAAATTCCACAAACACCTAAGGGGCGGTTGAAGGAACAATTGGGGTTGGATGTTGAGCAGGAGAAAAAATTTGATGCGAGTAATGCAAGCTTTAAAGAGGAGGCAGAAAAGTTACGTGCTGATAATCCAGGGAATAAACAAGCCATTGGACAGGGAATGAAAGCCCTTCAAAAAAAGCAGATGGAAGAAATGAAGGAAATTCTGACACCAGCTCAATATGAAAAAATGCTTCAGTTACTTCGGGGCAGGGGACAGCGACAAAAAGAAATGAAACAAAAAATCATTCAGAGTATTAAGGGAGAAAATGCAAATATAGGTCAGCCTCTTCAACCAAAATCTAATTGAGGTTAGTGAAGAGAATTGCCAATGTTGTTATCAACCCTTTTGTGCATGACAGTCGGGTTTTGAGGGAAAGCCTCAGCCTGAAAAAAGCGGGTTATGAGGTGACAGTCGTAGCTTTGCACGAAGGAGAGTTGCCCGAACGGGAAAATCAAAACGGACTGGATATTCATCGCATAAAATTATCGACCCGGAGCTGGCCCAAAAACCGCTTTTTCCAACTCTTTAAGTTTGCAGAATTGTTTATTAAAATTGCATGGAAATATAAAGGATATGATATTTTTCATTGCAATGATGTATTGCCGCTTCCCTTAGCCGTTTTGACTAAATGGTTTTTGAACCCAAAGCTAAAAATCGTATATGATGCACATGAATTGGAGTTTGATAAAAGCAGCCAAACCTCTCTCACCAAAATGCTCAACTGGTCCGAACGTTTTTTTATAAAATATGCGGATAAAAAAATTACGGTTACGGATGGAATTGCAGATGCCTATGTGGAAGAGTATGGCGTGTCTCGCCCTGCTGTTGTGATGAATTGTCCGTATTTTAAAAAATATGAAAAAAATGATTATTTTAGAACGCATTTTAAAATAAAAGAAGAACAAATTGTCTTTTTATACCAGGGGGCATTGGGGCCTCATCGGGGCATTGAAATTTTACTAGACGGATTTTCGGGCTTACCGGATAAATATGTTATCGTATTTATGGGATATGGTATTTTAGAAAAAAGTATAAAAGAAAAAACAAAAAATTATTCTAATATCTTTTTCCACGAAGCCGTGCCTCCGGAGAAATTGTTGAATTTCACAGCAAGCGCAGATGTCGGAATGTACCTCACCGAAAACACTTGCCGCAATCATAATTTAACTTTGGGGAATAAGTTATTTCAATATATAATGGCCGGGGTTCCGGTGATTAGTTCTCGCTTTGATGCGGTGCTTCCTATCATGGAGAGGGGAGTAGGGACGGTTTTAGAATCCTATGACGGAGCCGGAATCCAAAAAGCAGTTCGCTTTATGGCGGATAATTTGGATGATAACTTATATGAAAATTTGCAAAAAGTAGCTGCTGAATACAATTGGGAGGCGCAGGAGCAGAAACTAATAGCAGTTTATGAATCTTTGTATAAAACATAATAAATTAGGATGTATATAGATCGCCTGGCGGCATTATATGAAACGAAAAAAATCCCCTTTGTCATACACAATGGCGTATTTTGGCGTAACTACCAGGGAATGGTCGAGCCTCTTGGTCCGGTACTTCAAAATTATCATATAGAAAAAAAGGAAGCTCGTAAATTACAGGAGAAACTTGGCGGTTGGCTTATCCGCTGGACGGAATACAATGCACCGCCATTAACAGCCAGCGACAACGACTGGTATGCCGTTTTGTGTTTTGATGCACTTGAGTTGGAAAACCTTCCTTCAAAAAAGCGAAAAAAATTAAAGAAAGCAAAAGAGAATTGTACCTGTCAAATTGTTCCGACAGAATTAATCGCCCGACAAGGATATGAAATCTACAGGAAAGCACACATTAGATACTCAAATAATAAAAATAATATTGTATCAGAGACAGCTTTTAAAGAAGACATCTTGCAGGAAATCCCCTTTCAGGATATTATTCAATATTGTGGGGTTTTTGTAAAAGGAAATTTAGTGGGATATTCTAAAGTATATTTATATGACGATGCAGAAGCTGGTTGTGCAGTATCCAAATATGACCCGGATTATTTGAGTTATCAAATCTCGGATGCTATGGTTTTGTACAGGCAGGAAGAATATTTAAAATCAAAAAAAGTAAAATATATTTCTGTTGGATATAAAACCCTTGACCACCAGACCACGGTACAGGATTATTATTGCCGTAAATTTAATTTTAAAAAGATAAAATTGCCCTTGCATATTTTATATGCACAAAAAATAAACTGGGCGATGCCTTTTGTGCGAATGTTTCCAAAAATTGCCTCAAATATCTCCCCAAAAATACTCCCATTGATAAAACTGGATAAATTAGCGACCTGATGTTTTCCCATTTTAAACATTTTTAGTTTCTTCGTGTTATATTTGCTGGCTTGAAAACTAACAATACATATCAATTTTTTCTCCAATCCGCTGTTGTGCTCCTTTTGTCTGGTCAATTGTGGATGGATATCGGCGCTCCCTGCTGCTCCTTTTTCTATGGAGAAAATATTGCTGTGGAATCTACGCTCGGCGAAAATTCAGATAACGAAAAAGAAGAAAACAAAAAAGAAAAGGAAAAAACCATCCAGTTTCAGGAATTGCTGCAGGCTGAGGTCAGTTTGTTATCCTTTTGGAAATTTTTCTTTTTCTCCCCTGGCTCTGTAGAGCATCACTGCGAAATCCCTACACCACCGCCGGATTTTACTTCAAGCCCAAACCGTATTTAAAAATCAGGATTATAATGGGGCGCCTTCCATTCACTCCTTTTCATTCTATTACCTAAAACATAGCAATTCAATTTATTTGAAATTGCAAAATATTTTTTACAATGTTAAAAAAGATTTTTGATTTTGATTTCAGACACATCCGCGGTGATTTCTTTGGAGGAATTACAGCGGGTATTGTAGCCCTCCCTTTAGCACTTGCCTTTGGTGTGAGTTCGGGGTTGGGCCCTAGTGCCGGATTATACGGCGCTATTTTTATCAGTTTTTTCGCTGCCCTTTTTGGGGGAACCAATACTCAGATTTCCGGCCCAACCGCTCCGATGACTGCCGTTTCTATGGTTATCATCGCTGGTATCGTCGCCGCATTTGACGGGGATGTCTCCAAAGCACTTCCGGCCATCCTCACCGTCTTCCTCTTATCGGGGTTGATGCAGATTGGTCTGGGTTTCATGGGATTAGGTAAGTATATTAAATATATACCTTATCCCGTTGTATCCGGATTTATGACCGCCATTGGTGTCATTATTCTGGTGACGCAAATTTTACCAGCTGTTGGATATTACGTCAAAGAGGATGCAACTTATGTAGAACAATATAAACCTGCGGCTGAAGAAATTATATTAGAAAATATATTAAAAGATGAGGCAGGAGAAGGAATTTTGGTTTTAGAAGATTTTAAAGAAACCATCCGCCGAGCCGAACTTGTTACGCCGGCTGATATTGCCAAGGAATCTCAAACACTGGCTGCTAAGGAAGCCTCCGGGGTAATTGGCACTTTCAAAGTCCTGCCGCGCGCACTGGCCAATATCAACTGGCTGGAATTGATGTTGGCGCTTGCAACGATTTTTATTATATATGGTTTTAAACGAATTACTACTAAAATCCCAAGCGCCCTGGTGGCCTTGTTGGTCGTCTCCGGAGTGGCGTATGGTTTTGGGTTGAATTACCGACCTATTGAAGCGATTCCTGAAGGATTGCCACTGCCTAACTGGGAAATTATTACCGGCTTTAATCTGGCAGCCATTACACCTTATATATTTACGGCTCTTACGCTGGCATTACTGGGAGCGATTGACTCCTTGCTGACTTCCGTAGTTGCGGATAATATGACCAAGACCCGCCACAACCCAAACAAGGAATTAGTCGGGCAGGGAATTGGTAATTCCATTGCCGCTGTTTTTGGAGGGATACCCGGAGCAGGTGCCACCATCCGAACAGTGGTCAATATCAATGCCGGAGGTAAAACCCGTTTATCAGGTATGATTGCCGGTGTGTTATTGTTTGTCATTTTGCTTGCTTTGGGGCCAGTTGCTTCTCAGATTCCTGCGGCAGTACTTGCTGGTATTTTGATTACGGTTGGAATTGGTGTAATGGACTGGGAAGGACTTAAAGCCATCCCGCACATGCCAAGAGCAGAAGTGATGATTATGTTGGTTGTACTCGTATTGTCTTCTGTTTGGAATCTGGTTTATGCGGTTGGAATTGGACTCGTTATCGCCTCTTTGATGTTCATGCAGAAAATCGGAGATTTGACAGCTAAGCGATCCGATGTGAAGCCTTTGGCAAAAGAGAAAGGCTGGACAGATGAAGTAGGGATTCCAAAAGAAATTCAGGATAAAATATTTATTAAACATATAAAAGGACCATTGTTCTTTGGGTCGACAAGTGAATTTCAGCAACTGTCTCAACAGATTGAGGATTATTCCGAAACAGTTATTATTAGGCTGGATCGTATGCAATACATGGATCAATCGGGTCTGTACGCTATGAAGGATGTTTTGACGGATTTGGTGAATAACAACAACCGGGTGATGCTCGTCGGTATATTGGAACAACCGGAATATATGATGGAGCGCATTGATATTATTCCGGATTTAATTCCGGAAAAACATATATTTAAGGATTTTAAATCTTGTATTGAGTATATCAAAAATGAAAACTCGGAAGCAGGAGGAGGAACCAATGCAAACGCCAATCCTCAATTAGCTTAGAATTTATATTTAAGGTTAATCAATATTTTAAAAAGTCCGTTCAGATTCTGAACGGACTTTTTTATTTTTTCCTGATTTATCCAAGAGCCAGTACCTTAAAAAATGACCAGAGGTTTCTTGTAGTAAATTCGGCAGTTAATAAATATATGATTTTATAAAATTGCATGAAAAATCAGGCGCAGTATTTTACTGCGCCTGAGGAGTAGAATAATAATAATTATTGTATAATAATTTTTTTAGTAATAGTGCCCGATACACTTTGGATCTTTGCAAGATAAATCCCGGCGGGCCAATC
>JAHDCK010000533.1 GCA_020629915.1 Saprospiraceae bacterium | reverse complement strand
TAAATCCTTTTACCTTCGCAGAAAAACCAGTTTCGCTTGGCCGCACAAAAGAAAAAATTGGACATTCAGATAGAATACCTGAAAGGCGTTGGCCCTCAAAAAGGGCAAATGCTCCAAAAAGAACTCGGTATTTTTACCTTTGGTCAGTTGCTGACACATTACCCTTTTCGCTATGTAGATAAAACGCGTTTCCATAAAATCCGGGACATCAATGCTGATACAGAATATGTCCAGCTCAAAGGAATTTTGCAGCGAATCGAAACGGCAGGCGACGGCAGAAAACGACGCTTAGTCGGAAAATTTCGGGACGAATCCGGCTCCCTGGATTTGATTTGGTTTAAAAGTGTGCGCCAATTGCAAAACTGGCTACAGCCCGGCACGCCCTACATCGTTTATGGCAAGGCGGGTCTTTTTAATGGTCGCCCGAATATCGTTCACCCGGAACTGGAACCCGTCACCCCAGCCAATACGACGATGGCTCCGACCTTCTCCCCGGTTTATCCCAGTACGGAAAAACTCAAAACCAAACACCTGGACAGCAAGGGCATCCGAAAACTTCAAAAACTACTTTTTAATCGGATCGAACCAGCAGACATTGTAGAAAACCTGCCGGATTATATTCTTCAAAAATTTCGTTTTCCTTCTCGTTATAATGCACTTAAAAATATACATTTTCCTCTAAATGCAACTGATTTAAAAAATGCGAGGAATCGCCTGAAATTTGAGGAGTTGTTTTTTATGCAGTTGCGCCTGCTACAATTAAGAGGTCATCGAAAGGAAACCCTCAATGGATTCACCTTTGCTAAAGTTGGAGAGCATTTTAATAATTTTTATACAAAAAAACTACCTTTCGAGCTCACCAATGCCCAAAAAAGAGTCCTGAGAGAAATCCGTCAAGACCTCGGAATGGGCAAGCAAATGAACCGCCTCCTGCAAGGAGATGTAGGTAGCGGAAAGACGATTGTAGGATTGATGTCTATTCTCCTTGCACTGGACAATGGCTTTCAGGCGGCACTCATGGCGCCTACAGAAATCCTTGCTCACCAGCACTACCTTTCTATCAAAGAAATGGTGAGTGGCCTGGGCATACAAGTGGGATATTTGACGGGAAGCATCAAGGGGAAAAAGAAGCGTCAGGCTCTGCTTACAGCATTGGAAAACGGGGATATTCATATATTAATTGGCACCCATGCCTTGATTGAAGATCCGGTTGTTTTTAAAAATCTGGGATTGGCGATTATTGATGAGCAGCATCGCTTCGGTGTAGCCCAACGCGCCAAACTCTGGAAAAAGGGCAAAGGCAAACCCCCGCATATTTTGGTGATGACAGCCACCCCGATTCCAAGGACGCTGGCCATGACGGTTTACGGAGATTTGGATGTTTCTGTAATTGATGAATTGCCGCCCGGAAGAAAACCCGTGAAGACCGTCCACAAAAATGAAAGCCATCGCCTGCGGGTATTTGGTTTTATGAAAGAAGAAATTGCAAAAGGCCGTCAAGTTTATATTGTTTATCCGCTCATCGAGGAAAGCGAAAAACTCGACCTTAATAATCTGATGCAGGGCTATGAAGCCATCGAAAGGGATTTTCCAAAACCAAAATATCAAATCAGCGTTGTACACGGCAAAATGAAACCCGCCGATAAGGATTTTGAAATGGAACGATTTGTCAAGGGGGAAACCCAAATTATGGTGGCAACGACGGTGATCGAAGTGGGCGTGAATGTGCCCAATGCCTCCGTGATGATCATCGAAAATACAGAGCGATTCGGCTTATCGCAATTGCATCAGTTGCGAGGACGTGTGGGACGGGGAGCGGAGCAGTCGCATTGTATTTTGATGAGCAGTTACAAGCTGACCACCGAAGCAAGGGAACGCATCCAAACCATGTGTCGCACTAATGACGGATTTGAAATTGCGGAAGCGGATCTGCGCCTGCGTGGGCCGGGTAATATTCAGGGAACGCAACAAAGCGGTGTCATCAATTTTAAACTCGCCGATCTTTCCAAGGATAATAAAATTTTAAAAACGGCTCGCGAAGTCGCTTCCCGTATCCTGGAAGATGATCTCCACTTTGAACGCCCGGAGCATCAACCGCTAAAAATTTACCTGG
>JAHDCK010000091.1 GCA_020629915.1 Saprospiraceae bacterium | reverse complement strand
ATTTTTATATTTTTAAAAAATATACCCAAAAGTTAAATCATATCTAACAGATGAATATTTAAATTTTTGCTCTTCTCCGTACAATTGAATTCTGTCAAACTCCGAACCCAACAATCTATTTTGTATATTAAAATCAATAACGACTCTGTAAATATCGATCCCAAGACCATATTGATATTTCACTTCCGCATCATTATAAATTTTATTATACGTATCGTATTCATTAAAATCTTCTCCTTTTATTAATAGCCCCAAAGCTAGTCCTCCCTGTCCTCTCACTCCAATTCGTCCTTCCATAAGACCAATTTTCACGCCCAGATTTACGGGTATAAAAACCTGGTACAACCGCTCTTCTAACACTTCAGTTTCCCCTGTGTTTAGATTTTTTAATTTCAATTCATTATTAGCTGCAGCAATATGTATTTCCGGCTGAAAATAAACAGGGTCTATGCGAAATCGAGCAAAAACTCCAATGTGCCCCCCAGCCCTGGGTTGGTTAAAGGAAACTTCAAGGGAATCATTCGTATCAGGTATCAAAAAATTTTGAGTCCCTTCAAAGACTTGATAATTTCCCCCAAGCCGGATTCCCGACAGGATATCTTTGTCCAAATCGTGACGCTGGGCATTCAGAGAAATACAATGTAAAATGAAAAATAAACAAAAATAGATAGGTTTCATGTTTGATTTTTTGGTGGATCAAATAAGAAAGATGACTTTATTAAAAATCGGGATAATAAAGAAGCGGTAAATGGAAGTGATTATAATGTAGTAAATCAAAAATCTTAAAAATCTTTGAATTATTATAGCCTTATAAACTATAACTGTGACAAGCAAAATTTTATTATTCCTAAAAAACCAGAACTGCTGCATCTGCCAAAATGACCTATTATTTCACCCAAATCGTCCATATTGTCAAAAAAAATGGCATGGCATGAAAATCGCAGTAATTTATACCACAAATGAATGCCAACCCAAAGCCGTAATTTTTTTCAAATTCAAATTCTTGATCCGAACAATTCCCAGAACCCTGCAAAACATTTTTTTTCTTAACCAATGTTATTATATTGCAAGTTCGGATAAGTAGAATGAAAAAAACGGACATTTTTAGCCCTTTAACATTTATATAAAAATCATTTTCCTCATTTTGGGGTTTATATTAAAACAGATACTTCATGCCCGCAGATAAATATGCGGATTCAAATAAAAAAATATGCAAGACAAATTTTCTCCAGCCGTTAAACGCATCATCTCTCACAGTCGGGAAAAAGCACTTGATATGGGACATGATTATATTGGCACAGAGCATCTTCTGCTCAGTTTTCTAGAAGAAAGAGACAATCTCGCTGTCAAAGTTTTGTTGTCCCTGATTCTGGAAGAAAAGGAATTTAAAGAATCCATTGCTCAAAGCATTCCCAGACCACGAAGGCGATCTCAACGTCTGGATTTAGGCAATTTGCCCCTGAGTAAGCACGCTGAACGCGTTTTAAAAATAACTTTACTGGAAGCGAAAGAACTCCGGGATGATACCATCAACCCGGAACACCTCCTGCTTTCCATGCTCAAACAAAAAGACAGTTTTGCTTCTCGCATTCTGGAAAAATTTGACGTGGATTACGACATTTATAAAACAGAATTGGAGTTTGAACTAAAAGGTCAGGCTCCGAGAGACGAAGACGAACCGCCGTTTGAGGAAGAAGGCAGCCAGGAAAGAGGTTTCCAGCAAGCACGCCGGGGAGGTTCTAAATCCCGCACGCCTGTCCTGGATAATTTTGGTAGAGATATTACCAAACTAGCCGAGGAAGACAAACTCGATCCCATCATCGGGCGAGAGGTTGAAATCGAGCGGGTGTCTCAAATTTTAAGTAGAAGAAAAAAGAACAATCCTATTCTTATAGGAGAACCGGGTGTGGGTAAAACAGCGGTAGTAGAAGGTCTCGCCCTTCGCATCCACCAACGCAAAGTTTCCAGAACACTCTTTAATAAGCGAATCGTCATGCTGGATCTCGCTGCTCTTGTTGCCGGAACAAAATACCGGGGACAATTTGAGGAGCGGATGAAAGCTATCATGAATGAGTTGGAGAAATCCCGCGATGTGATTTTATTTATTGATGAAATCCATACCATTGTAGGGGCAGGTGGAGCAACCGGTTCTCTGGATGCTTCTAATATTTTTAAACCTGCTTTGGCTCGAGGGGAGTTGCAAGTTATTGGAGCTTCTACCCTGGACGAATATCGTCAGTACATCGAAAAAGATGGCGCATTGGATCGTCGTTTCCAAAAAGTATTGATCGATCCGCCTTCTGCCGAGGAAGCCATTAATATTTTAAATAATATCAAACCAAAATATGAGGAATTTCACAATGTGAGTTATTCCGATGAGGCGATTGCCGCTTGTGTAACCTTTAGTGAGCGTTACATCAGTGATCGCTTTCTGCCAGACAAAGCGATTGATGTTTTGGATGAAGTGGGTGCGAGAGTACACCTTCAAAATATCCATGTCCCTAAGCACATAGAGGAGATGGAAGCGAAAATCGAGGGTTTGAAAGAAAAGAAAAATCAGGCAGTCAAAAATCAGCAATACGAAAAAGCGGCTGATTTGCGCGACAGCGAAACCAAACTCACCCGTGAACTGGAACTGGCCAAGGAACGCTGGGAGGAAGAAGCCAAAACCAAGCGTTACCCGGTGACGGAGGAACATATTGCGGAAGTGGTTTCCATGATGACCGGAATTCCGGTGCGGCGAGTGGCTCAAAGTGAAAGTAACAAGCTCGTTACGATGGGCGAAGATTTGCAAAAGCAGGTCATCGGTCAGGATGAGGCGATTGCTAAAATTGCTAAAGCCATTCAGCGAAACCGGGTAGGACTGAAAGATCCTTCCAAGCCGATTGGTTCCTTTATTTTCCTGGGGCCGACTGGTGTTGGTAAAACGGAGCTGGCGAAAGCCCTTAGCCGATATATGTTTGATACAGAGGATACCCTGATACGTATTGACATGAGTGAATATATGGAAAAATTCTCTGTGAGTCGCCTGATTGGTGCGCCTCCGGGATATGTCGGATACGAGGAAGGCGGGCAATTGACGGAGCGTGTTCGCAGAAAACCTTACTCTGTTATTCTTCTGGATGAAATTGAAAAAGCACACCCGGATGTTTATAATATTTTATTACAAGTATTGGACGACGGGCAATTGACGGATGGTCTGGGTAGAAAAGTTGATTTTAAAAACACCTTGATCATCATGACTTCTAATATTGGTGTTCGTCAGTTAAAAGATTTTGGTCAGGGAGTTGGGTTTAAGACCACAGCCCGGAAAGCGGAGGCAGAGGAACACGGCAAGTCCGTGATTCAAAATGCTTTGAAGCGCGCTTTCTCTCCGGAGTTTTTGAATCGTATTGATGATGTGATTGTGTTCAACAGTTTAACACAGGAAAATATATTTAAAATCATTGATATTGTTTTAGCGGATTTGTACAAGCGATTGGAAAAAATGGGTTATTCTCTCGTATTGAGTGAGCCTGCCAAAAAATTCCTTTCGGAAAAAGGATATGATCCGGCTTTTGGAGCAAGACCGCTTCACAGAGCCATTCAAAAATACCTGGAAGATCCATTAGCGGAGTTTATCCTCAATGGAAAACTCAAGGAAGGCGATGTGATGGAAGTCAATTTAGATGAGGAAAATCAAAAACTCATCATTGAGCCTCAAAAGAAGAAGAAGAAAAAATCAGACGCTTAAATTCAATGGTTCGATAGTACAATATTCCAATAATTCAATATTTTTAAATTGAAAATTATTGTACTATTGTACTATTGAATTATTAACTCATGGCTTCTAGTGATCTTTTTGATCTTATACATTCTTTAAAACAAACAGAAAAACGTTACTTCAAACGTTTTGCCCAGCTTCACGTCAAGGGCGAGCAGAATAATTATGTTCGGTTGTTTGATGCCATCGAAGCACAGGAGGAATTTGATGAAGCTGCCCTACTCGACCAATTTGCCGGTGAAGCCTTCACCCGCCAGTTTTCTGTTACCAAAAATTATCTTTTTAATATCATATTGAAATGCCTTCGTTCCTATCATGCAGGACATGATGTGGAGGCTAAAATTTTTGAAATCATACAATCTTCAAAAATTCTATATGACAAAGGATTATACAAAAAAGGATTAAAACTTCTAAATAAAGCGAAACAGATGGCTCATAAATGCGAGAAATTTGCTTTGCTTCTAACAATTTTAGCTTGGGAAGACATTATTTTATACCGGCACATTTCTAAGGCAGAGAAAGTAAATGCTTATAAAGCAACGCTGGAAGAAGAATTTGATGAAGTTCTTAAAGTTATAGAAAATAAACATACCTATAGGCGCCTCAAAAATCAAATCTATACCCTTTACCGTCGTTCTACATCTATCCGTAGTCAGAAAGATTTGGATGCTTACCATTCTGTGATGGATGATAAGTTATTAAAAAATGAAGGCCACGCACTGAGTATGGATGCCTTGATGAATTTTTATCAAATCAATGGCATATTCAGTTCTGTTGTTCAGAATTATGAGGAAGCCAAACGCTGTGACCAGCTCGTGGTGGAAATCTTGGAATCCAATAAAACTTATCTGGAAGATCGGTTGTCCTCTTATATTTCCATGCTCAATAATCTGCTGGATTCTCAATTGGAGTTTGGAGAAATTCAACCTTTTTTCGAGTCGCTTCAAAAGATGCGCAACCTGCCTAAGGAATATCCACATAAAATTAAGATGACGGATAAAGCCATGATTTTTGAGACGACTTACAGCCTGGAAATTTCGTACTATCTGAGTAAAATGAATCTGGAAAACGGGTTGAAAATTATCCCTGAGATTGAAAACGGCTTGGAAGCCTACGAGGAATTGATTCTTCCGGACTTCAAAACGGAGATTTTATATAATGTCAGTAAAACATTGTTTTATTCCGGGCAATTGAGAAAGGCACTTAATTGGGTGTCCCGAATTGTATTTGAAGAAAAATCCAGCCCGGCAGATGATTTTCTTTGCTTTGGCCGCTTGCTGAATGTTTTAATACATTTTGATTTAAAACATTTCAATTTATTACAATACGAGATCAAATCCACGCGGCGTTTTATCAAACAAAAAAACCGCTTATACTCTCTCGAAAAAACCTTGCTCAGTCATTTGAATAAAATTGCCAACTCCTCCGATAAAAGCACTTACCAAACCCAACTTGAAAAGTGCCTGAATCAACTTCTACCCATTCTGGAACAACCCTACGGAAAATCCTCCCGCTCCTATTTAAACATCACCGCCTGGCTAAAAAGTAAAATTGAAAATAAATCTATTTTGGAGTTTCTGGAAAAGGAAAAACTGCCTCAACAATAAGATTTTGTATAAATGTGCTAATTACACTAAGTCTCCAACAAAAATTAGGTTTTCCCATTTTAAAACAAATAAAAATCGGAGTTCTACATTAAATTCTATTTTTTTATCGGTAATCTATCTGTAATACCTTTACTCTTGAAACCTAATAAAAATTACTCAAAAATTTTATAAAATACTAATAATCAATTTATTACAAAAAATATAGCTAAAAAATTATCATTATGAAATCTAATAAAATTCTAAATTTAATAGAAACCTAAAATTTCACTTGAACCTTAAAAAACGAAAATTCGCCGACTTTGCATAAAAGATTCATTATCAATTTTTTACACCATAAAATTATTTAGCAAGCTTTTATTTTCAATAAAAAAAATCATTTTTGAAACTTAATAAATGAATTAAAATTCTCTTTTTTTTATTTCGACATGATTTACATTTGAAGTAGCGAATAATACACGCCAAATCAATTTTCTCCACAAGGCAAGAACAAACCCTTTCCGATCATTGGAATGCCAATGGTCAGACTGAAATTCTATTATTTAAACCTAAAACCACCATTATGAATTTTCAGAAATTAATGCTAAGCTTCCTAACCCTCCTTTTGATTTCTTCCACCACAACCATTTATGCCCAACGAACATGTGGGGCAATGGATCATCTACACCAGCTCCAAAATACGGATCCGAAAATGATGGATAAAATGGAAGACATTGAAAAACACACCCAGCGAATTGTAAACAACCCCGACAATAGAGCCGTTAATGGAATTATTACAATTCCCGTAGTCGTTCATGTTATTTACAGCAACTCCAACGAAAATATTAGCGTCGCTCAAATTCAATCTCAATTGGATGTGCTGAATCAGGATTTTAGAAGAACTAACCCGGATGCAACGAACAACTGGAGTCAGGCAGCTGATACGGAAATCGAATTCTGCCTCGCCAGTATTGATCCCAATGGAAATGCCACTTCCGGAATTACCCGAAAATCTTCTACCCGCAGCGAATGGGGTACGAATGACGCCATGAAGTCTGCTTCTCAGGGCGGAGTCAATGCCTGGCCAACATCTGATTATTTAAATATGTGGATTTGCAATATTGGTGGTGGAATCCTGGGCTATGCCCAATTCCCCGGTGGAGCAGCTTCAACGGATGGCGTCGTGATGAGTCCGCAGTATTTTGGAACTACCGGTTATGTTAGTGCCCCTTTTGACGGAGGTAGAACGACCACTCACGAAGTCGGACACTGGTTGAACCTGCGCCACATCTGGGGAGATGGAAACTGCAACGCCGATGATTATGTAAGCGATACGCCGACTTCAGATGCGGCTAATTACGGCTGCGCTACGGGACATACGTCTTGCAATTCTACAGATATGGTAGAAAATTATATGGATTATTCTGATGATGCCTGCATGAACTTATTTACGCAAGGTCAAAAAACGAGAATGAGAGCCTTGTTTGAGTCCGGCGGATTCAGAGCCAGTCTTTTAAATTCTAATGGCTGCGGTGGTGGCGGTGGTTCTACCCCAACCTGCTCTGACGGCATCCAAAACGGAAATGAAACTGGCGTTGACTGCGGTGGCTCTTGCGCTCCTTGTCAAACCGCTTGTAATGATAACGAAATAACCATAACTATTACCTTTGACAACTACCCCGAAGAAACCAGCTGGGCTATTACAAATTCCAGCGGACAAACCGTAGCATCCGGCGGCACTTACGGCAGCCAGGCGGATGGTTCTACCCTCACCGAAACTGTTTGTTTAGCAGATGGGTGTTACGATTTTGTCATCTCTGATGCCTACGGCGATGGAATCTGTTGCTCTTATGGCAATGGCTCTTACTCCGTAACAGGAGGTGGAACAACCCATGCTTCCGGCGGATCTTTTGGCTCTTCGGAAACGACAAACTTCTGCCTGAATAATGCTCCTGCGCCTACTTGTAATGACGGCGTACAAAACGGCGATGAAACGGGTGTTGATTGCGGTGGCTCTAATTGTTCTCCATGTGCCACTTGTAATGATGGCATTCAAAATGGAAACGAAACAGGTGTGGATTGCGGCGGTTCCTGCGCTCCTTGTGTTACTTGTAATGATGGCGTTCAAAACGGAGATGAGACCGGAGTTGACTGTGGCGGTTCTAATTGTGCTCCTTGCAATACCGGCGGATGTAATGATACGGAAGTTAGCATCACGATTACTTTTGATAATTATTCCTCTGAAACGAGTTGGTCAATTACAGATGCCAATGGACAAACAGTTGCTTCTGGTGGAAATTATAATCAAGCCAGTGGCAGCTCGGTAACAGAAACGGCATGTCTGCCTGATGGCTGTTATGATTTTACAATTAATGATGCTTACGGGGATGGAATCTGTTGTTCTTATGGAAATGGTTCTTATTCCGTTTCCAGTGACGGAACGACTCATGCCTCCGGTGGATCATTTGGTTCTTCCGAAACGACTAATTTCTGCATTGGTTCTTCCGGTGGCGGAGGTGGTGGTGGCGGAACTGGCGGTGGTGCCTGTTCTAATGTTACAATTGACAGCGAAGGGTTTGAATCTGGCTGGGGCATCTGGAATGATGGCGGTTCTGATAGTTACAGAGGCTCGACTTCCTTTGCGAATACAGGCTCTTATGCTATCCGCCTGAGAGATAATACCTCTACCTCAACCATGACCACAGATAACCTCAACCTAAATGGATATGAAGAAGTAACGGTTGATTTCTCTTACATTGCTGTAAGCATGGAAAACGGAGAAGACTTCTGGTTACAATTCTCATTGGATGGAGGTTCTACTTATCAAACTGTAGCGGTCTGGGCAAGAGGTGCAGATTTTAATAATAATGAAAGGAAATATGAAACCGTCACGGTAACAGGTACCTTTACCTCTACGACTAAAGTTCGCTTCCGTTGTGATGCATCTGGTAACGCAGATTATATTTATATAGATGATGTAACGCTGACGGGATGTGTGAATAGTACAAGACAGGAAAGCCCGACTGAGGCGGAAGAAAAACCACTAGCAAAAGAAAATTCTATCAATCTGGAAGCCCTTCGCCTGTTCCCGAATCCGGCAAGTCAGTTTCTAAATGTAGGATTTGAGTTAACAGAAAATACACCTGTGGAAATTCAGGTTTTGGATTTGACCGGAAAGATAGTTCAATTCCAATCCATTGAAGCATCCATAGGCAAACAGGAAACACGCTTGGAGGTGGGAGATTTGGATTCCGGATTTTATATCCTCCAGGTGGTTACGAATAACGGACGTTTGACTGAGAAATTCCTGGTTGTGAAATAGGGCTCCTGCCTGAAAACACAATCAACATTCAACAAACCACTATTTGAGCCGGCTTGCTTTTGCAGGTCGGCTTTTTTATTTTTTGTAGAAATTTTTATTTTTATTGGACGTAGTTAGTTTGAATACTGTATAATAAATAGTTGGCTCGTAATGATTTACAATCAAATGCAAAACTGTCAATCATGAAAAACATAAATTTTTTATTAATTGTTTTAATTATAATTAGTTGTCAATCAAAAAAAACGCAATCTACCCAAACGCAACCTCAGCCGCTGGGTCAAACCGCCCCTTCTGACATGATTTTTCTTCCCGGTGATGAAACAATGGCCGGATTTTATCTGGCGAAAACGGAAGAACCCAATATCAATTATCATATTTATTTAAATTATCTTCAAAAAGTGTATGGGGATGTTTATCCGGAAGTAGTGGAAGCCGCCATGCCCAAACCCCGTAAAAAGAAAATAGCTTTTAGTGATCCTTATCTGACCGAATACTTTACACATCCGGCTTTTTCGTATTATCCTGTTACAAATTTATCCTGGGAGCAGATTGATAATTACCTCCTTTGGAAAACGGATCGGTTGAATGAAGCTATTTTGATAGATACAGATATTTTGAATTTCTCCTCGGAGCAAATAGCTGAGGATTCTTTTAATTCGGAAGCTCACCTCCTTGGGCAGTATGAAGGCATGATGAAAAATTTAATCAAGGAACCCTCCGGCAAGGAACGGTTACCAGCAACGAAGGATGGTATTTTACATACAGGATTTAGATTGCCGACGGCTGCGGAATGGGACTATGCTCACCAAAGTTCCTATAATAAAAATAAAAATGTACTTAAAAAAGGGAAAGCCGTGCTTCGACCTTTTGGAGATAAATATTATTTAAACAAATGGGAAAATTTTTCTTCTGATTTTGCTCCACCATCAGAAACAGAACCGCTAATTGATTATAAATCTTATTTTAAAAATTACAGCGAGCGAGATCCGGAGGACTCCGGGCCCAGGGCAAAATCCGTTCCGCCCTTTTCCTCTCCTGAATTTTATTATAAAAATAATGCCTTCCTAAATATGGATGACAGCGTGCGGGAATGGGTCATCAATGATGAAGCGGCTGATGATTCTAAGGAGAAAGATTGGATAAAAGTATATAAAAATGCTGGATTCACCTTTAATGATCCCGTCAATAAAAATGACTTAGATGAAGATTACGAATATTATGAAAAAGATTCTACGGGCCGAATGCACTCTTTTCGATTTGTGGGAACGGACGAAAAGGGAGAGCCTTATGAGCTGAGTCGCTATTCGAGAATGTCACATGAGTTTGCTGTCACCAAAAAAATAATTCAGGAATATGAAGATCATTTGAATTTAAAAAAGGAAGATTCGAGTTTCAATTCCTGGCTGGGAGATTCCGAGGAAAGCCTGAGAAAAGAAATAGATATTTTAAAAAATAAAATAAAAAAATTACAGGTAGAACAAAATAATTATCGCCCTAAGAAAAGATTAGTCAAGGGAGGAGCAGGGAATGTACCAGGTAATTTTACCAAAGCATTCCCGGAGGACAAAGGATATAATGAAGTTGGGTTTCGGGTAGTGTTGCCTTATTCGCCGAAGCCGGTGCTGAATGGTTATCAATATTAAACTTATTTTTTATTTATGAATATTAGCGTTATTTTTCACTCTTGATCGCTAGTGTCAGGTGGAACACCTGACACGAAAAAATCGAAGGATTGACACCAAAAAATCGAAGGATTATTACGAAAATAATTCCTTTCCTGTCAGGAGGAACACCTGACGATAAATGTCAAGCCTTTGCCTCACAAGAAAAAACGTTTTCCTGTCAGGTGTTCCACCTGACAGAAACCAAAAGCAGGATGAATCTATTTTTCTTTGCCCGCCCAATGATGTCAGATGGAACACCAGAAACAAAAAGTAAAACTCTACTTCAAAATATTCCGCACTTTTGCCACCACTTCTTCTGCTTTGGCATAACCACTGTTGATTCGTTGCACATTCCCATTATGCTCTAGTAAAACCGTCGGGAAACTATTCACACCCAATTGCCTTGCGCGATTAAAATCTCCGAGGACGAGTTGTTGCGCTTCTTTTGTATTAAATTTTTCTTCAAATGTTTTAGCATTAATCCCTATATCATTTAAAATATTGACATACGTTTTTACATCATGTGGATTCTCATTTTTAGCGTAAAATGCTTCTTGTACTTTTTTAAAAAACATATATTTTTTATCTGGCACAATTTGTTCCATCAAGGTAACAGCGCGGCAGGAAGGTTCTGTATTATAAACAAATTCTTTTTCTGACAATAAATCATACTTAAATACTTGCCCACTCCGGGCAGCGACTTCCTCCCAATGGTGCTTTAAAAAATCCCCTAGCTCGGCCATAGTTTCCTGACCGTCTGGTCGGAGTCCGCCCATGACCAATTCCATTTCTACTTCGTCTTTCAGTGCGCCCACCGCTTTGGAAAACTCCGGTGAAAATCCATAACACCAGGAGCACATGGGGTCGCCCACGTAAATTAATTTGGCTTTTTTAGTCGGCATATTTTGAGTATTTTTTTCAGTTGAATTTTCTGCGGGTTGCTTGGATTGCGTTGAAAAACAAGCCGTTAGCAGCACGGAACAACAAAGAAACAGGAGTCGAATCATGGTTTTAAAAGAAATTTTAAATAAAAGTAAAAGAATTTAAAGTAAAATTGCAAAAAGTTCGTCTTCTATTATAAAGACGAAAATGACCTCCATGGTAATGGCAGAAAACCGAGAACGAAATATCACCAATGCATTTGGGCAATACGGCCAACGACTGTTCCGCTTTATTCGGGGACGGGTGGCGACGAATGCAGATGCGGAGGATATTGCTCAGGAAGTTTGGTATCAATTTAGCCGATTGGTGGATGTGGATTCCATCGAGCAGGTGAGTGCCTGGTTGTTTCGGGTAGCCCGCAACCGGGTGACCGATAATTACCGTCGCAAAAAGACCGATTCGATTGAGGATTTTTCCTACGAAGACGAGGACGGGGAAACGGTAGTGAATGAATCTTTACTAGCGGATTTTGCTCCGCCGGAAGATGATGATTTGAAGGAATTGTTTTGGGAAACGCTTTTGCAGGCCCTGGAGGAATTGCCGGAAAATCAACGGCAGGTTTTTATCTGGAACGAAATGGAAGACCAGACCTTCCAGGATATTTCCGACAGAACGGGTATCAACATCAAGACGTTAATTTCGAGGAAGCGATATGCGGTTCAGCATTTGCGAAAGCGATTACAAAACATATATGAAGAATTTTTGAATGATTAATTTTTAAAAGTTGCAAAAAAACCAACATCATGAATTTTAGATCATCCGGGAGAAAGTTTACGCCGATGAAAATTTTATTTTTCATCCTAATGGCCATTTTGTTTGTTGCCGTTCTTGGAAGCGTTGTCATGTTTTTATGGAATGCCTTGCTGCCGGAACTGGTTGGGGCGAAGCCGATTAATTTTTGGCAGGCAGTTGGCTTATTTGTATTGTCCCGGATTTTGTTTGGCGGTTTTCGGATGGGATCGCGCCGACATCGCTGGAAGGAGAAACGCCGGAGATGGAAGGAAAAAATGGCTGGAATGAATGAAGCGGAAAAAGCGGAGTTTAAAGAAAAATGGAAAAGTTATTGCGACAGGAAAAAACAATCCTGATTTTTTATATAAAAAATACACCTCTGATTTGCTTACCAAACATTATAGAATCTTAAAGAAATTTATTTAAAAAAATATCATTTATCTTTTGCAATTCTTTCTAGTAGTAGTTCAAGTTATAAAAAATTGAACCACAAGCGGATGAGTTGGCACTACGTGCAAAATGACAAGTTATTTCGCAATTTATTTAGGTTAAAAAACCAATAAATTGCTTATGCTACAATATACTGGTTTACAGCAACTTACAAACCTTACAGAAAATTTCTTCAAAAAAATCCAATAATTTTAAAGTAAAACGTCTCATCGTTCGTCTTCCTAATTGTAACGCATCAATGAACGCATAGCAAAGCTTCGGAAAATGCAATTTTTTCATTAAAATATAAAATATAATTATGAGACCGTTCAAATTTTTCTTCCTCGCTGCATTGGGCATTATGGCTTTCTTGTTTTTGGCAAGAGTCTTTTTCTTCGCCTTTATTCTGGCAGCCTTTATGAGTTTCTTCTATTTCGTGAGTAGAAAAGTGATCAACTTTTTCCGCTACATGACCTGGGAAGACGATCCGAGATATTATCCACAAAGAGCGTATGCCTGGAATAACCAATTGCCGGAAGGAAGTCACAACAGCGAACCGTTGTTCGAGGATTTTGAAAAACGATATGATTGGGCCGTTCCGGAACGCATTATCAAGATTCAGTAATCTCAGAAATTAATATTTCACAAAAACCCAACTGTTCTACAGAAATAAAGAACAGTTTTACAACCCAATTTTTTTTAATATTTAAAATTATAATAAAATGAACTGTAGAAAAGGATATCATCATCACGACAAACGCGCCAAATTTAAAAAATGGGCTAAATCCAGAAGTTGGAAATATGGTCAGCATCAACCGCCTGTCAATGTTCTGGAGACGAAAGAAAACTACGAGTTGCACCTGGTTGCTCCCGGTCGCACCAAGGAGGATTTCAAACTCTCTGTACTGGAAGATGTGCTAACCATCTCGGTGGAAGCCAAAGGCCAGGCGCAGGACGACAACAGCCGATGGGCCAGAAAGGAATTCGATCTGGTGGAGTTCAATCGCAAATTTGAAATCAATGACAAGGTGGACAAGGATAATATTTCTGCCGAGTACACCAACGGCATCCTGAAAGTAACCTTGCCAAAATTTGAAAGTTTTCAAAC
>JAHDCK010000532.1 GCA_020629915.1 Saprospiraceae bacterium | reverse complement strand
GGAAACAGGATTTTATTACATATTATAATAATATTTGTGTGTGTTTGAAATCTTTTATGGGGTTTATTGGTTTTAAAAAATTAATCGACAATTATGCCTAACCGCACCCCTAGCCCCTAAAGGGGAAGTCCCACCCGCAATCAAATGGTGGGGAGGGGTTCCCCTTTAGGAGTCAGGGGTAAATAGAGCAAAAAAAGTCTGTTGGTTAATTATTTAGCTTAAATAAACTATTTTAAGATACAGTCTATTTAAAGTTCATCATTTAAAGATAATTGAAATTCCCCTTCGATAAATTATGCAGTTTGTACATCCCGCATTTCTCTACGCTCTTTTGGCCCTGCTGATACCCATCATCATTCACTTGTTTCATTTCAGGCGTTTTAAAAAGGTCTATTTTACAAATGTCCGCTTTTTAAAGGAAGTCAAGGAAGAAACAAGCCAGCGATCCCGTATCAAGCACCTTCTGGTTTTGTTATCCAGAATGTTGGCTTTGGCCTTTTTGGTTTTTGCTTTTGCACAGCCGTTTATCCCACAGGATGCGGAGGTCAAGCAGGGCGAAAAATCCGTCAGTGTTTATTTAGATAATTCCTTTAGCATGAGTTCGCTTTCCAAGGACGTACCGCTGTTGGAAAAAGCAAAACAACGCGCCCGTGAAATTGTCTCTGCTTACGATGTGGAAGATCGATTTCAAATTATAACAAATAATTTTGAAGGAAAACAACAGCGATTGGTCAGTAAGGAAGACGCCCTGAGTTTGATCGAGGAAGTAGAAATCTCTCCGGCTGTCCGCTCTCTGAATAAAGTGATGCTTCGCCAAAAACAAGCCCTCAACAATGGCGATGCCGACAATATGGAAGCCTACGTGATTTCCGATTTTCAAAAAAATATAACGGACTACGAAGAAAAACCAGATACGACAGTCGAAGTGCGATTGGTTCCGCTTCAATCCGTCCAAAAAAGAAATATCAGCCTGGATTCCTGCTGGTTGGAAGCACCCGTTCCTATGATCAATCAGGTGAATCGCCTTGTGGTGAAAATGACGAATATCAGCGATGATTTGGCAGAGGATGTTCGGTTGACCCTGAGCCACGAAGGTCAGGTCAAGCCCGTAGGTGCGATGAATATCCCGCCGAGATCTTCCGTTTACGATACCATTAATATGTCTGTGCTTAGAACGGGTTATCACGAAGCCGAATTGAGTATCACGGATTACCCGGTACAATTTGATGATAAATATTTGTTTTCTTTTCATGTAGCTCCGGAGATAAAAATCCTCGTGGTGAATAATGGCGGAGCGAATAAATTTTTGAGTGCAGTATTTGGCAGCAATGGATATTTTAAAGTAGAAAATGTATCCAGCAAACAAATAGATTATTCCAAGTTCCCGGATTACCAGTTGATCATCTCCAACGAGTTGTCTTCCATTTCATCCGGATTGGGATTTGAATTTTCACAATATGTAAAAAATGGAGGAAATGTTTTGGTCTTTCCTTCCCGCAATGCGGATTTGGCTTCCTATAAAAATTTCCTAACCGGATTCCGGGCAAATGAGCCGGAGAGCTTTTCTGATTTTAAAAAGGAGGTAGGAACGATCAACACCGAAGAATTTATTTTTAGCGATGTATTCGAGCGGGTGACTTCTAATTTAAAACTGCCCGTCACTCAGGGGAATTTTAAAATGACGCAGTTTGGTTCCAGGCCAGAAGAGGTTTTATTAAAATACCGGGATGGAAGTTCGTTCCTGAGCAAGTATCAGATGGAGCAGGGAAATATGTATTTCTGTTCTGCGCCCTTGGATGTAAAATACAATGACCTCGTTCGCAACGGGGAAATATTTGTTCCAATGTTATATAAAATGGCCATATCTACCGGGAAGGACAGTAAGCTGGCTTATTTTATCGGGAAAGATAATTATATCGAAACGGATAATAAAAAAACAGGGAATGAACTCGTTTACAAACTCAAGGGAAAAGACGAAGAGTTTATCCCGGAGCAAAAAGCGATTGGCTCTCAGGTGATGCTGGGCATCAATAATCAAATTGCCGAAGCCGGTTTTTATGATTTGTTTTTGAAAGAAGGAGATATTCTTGATAAATTTGCCTTCAACTTTGATCGCAAGGAATCCCAACTGGAATACCTGAAT
>JAHDCK010000090.1 GCA_020629915.1 Saprospiraceae bacterium | reverse complement strand
CAACCCTTCCTCCTCCTTAAAAATCTGATCGACCTGCTCATTCACTTCAGGATGTTCGATGAGGGGCGGCGCATGATGCGGTTTTATCCTGGCATCTATGATTAATGCGCCTTTGCATCCCCAATGCTTGTTTTCTACAAATGCCTCCACGCCATGAATATCATGCGAAGGATTCGCCCTTGTAAAAGTCACCCAAAGGAAATTGTTTTCCGTAGCCGCAGCAAAATCACTATCATCCACGACAACTACTAACGGAATCCCTTCCATTCCGTCTGTTCTTTTTAAAACATCTGCCAGTTGTTCTATTTCGTTTTTAGAATTTTCATAATTGTATTTTCCACCTTGAATCATTAACATACCGGGGAAGGCAAATTTGGGATTGGAAAACCCGTTAGGTAAGTTTACCTCCGGCAGTTCGGTGGTCAGTTTGCGGATGGGTTTTCCACAGCAAGCCATAACGACTTTAGAACCAGCATTCCATCCATCCCCGGAATAATCCAAAGTATCAATCGTCGTCTTCGTTTGAAAATGCAAATCCCTAGTCCAGTCTATCCGCTCCAATACATGCATGATAAATTTTGGAATATCATGAGTCGTCATTTTAGGGTCATCCCCTTTTGCGGCAATGATTAAAAACTTGGCTAGCGAAGTTTGTCCCGATCCTAGAATGCGGTTTGCCTGGGTCAAAATTTCTTCCGGCTTCCGATCCCGAAACGGCATGTATCGCTCCGATCCCATCGCCAGTAACAAGGGATGCACTCCGGCTGCATCGACCGCATTCACTTCCACTACACCGGGAAATTCCTGCGGTATCAATCGCCCGACCAGCTTATGAATCAAATATCCAAAACTGGTGTCTTCCTGTGGTGGTCGGCCTACAACGGTAAAATGCCAAACGGCATCCTTGCGGTGATACACTTTATCTACTTTCATAACCGGGAAGTCGTGTGCAAGGCTGTAATATCCTAAATGATCCCCAAAAGGGCCTTCCGGTTTTTTTATATTTTTTAAAATGGTTCCCGTTATACAAAAATCTGCATCCCCGGAAATCACGCAACCATTTTTAATTTTATACCTAAAACGACGATTCGCCAACATCCCCGCAAAGGTCAATTCACTCAACCCCTCTGGCATGGGAAGGATAGCAGCAAAAGCATGGGAAGGCAAACCTCCTACAAAAATGGAAGCTCTGAACGGTTCTTCACTTTGATTATACTGTGTATGATGCACACCAATCCCTCGGTGGATCTGATAGTGCAAACCAATTTCTTCGTTAGGGATATAATTATTTCCGGATAACTGGATGCGATACATACCGAGGTTGGACTGCATGATATTTTTAGAACTCGGTGGCAGGGTCATCACTTGGGGCAAAGTGATAAAGGCACCTCCGTCATCCTGCCAGGATTTGATTTGCGGGAGTTTATCAATGGTCGTTTCTGCATATTCGACTGGCATTTTAAACCAGGACTTCATGGGCAATGCCGTGAGTGCTGTAAAAGGTGCCCCGACGTAGCGCAATGGATTGCGAAGGGCAGCGGTTGGGTCCGCTTTTAGTTCTACCACTTTTTTTACTTTTTCCAAGGTATGCCGAAAGATAAAATCTGTTCTTTCTTTCGTACCGTAGAGATTGGAGGCTGCCGGAAATGGACTTCCTTTTACTTTTTCAAAGTAGAGCGCCGGGCCTTGTTTCGCATAAATGCGCCGGTGGATTTCTGCGATTTCCAAGTCCGGATCGACTTCTTGCTTGATGCGAATGAGCTGACCTGTTTTTTCGAGATCGAGGATGCAGGCTTTTAGAGATTTGTAGGACATACATTTAAAACTTTTCAGGGCAAGAATAGTTTTAAAATTACTCTATTTTCAATCCGCATCCATAAAAATTTCAACTTTTTACATAGCTTTAGAGTTTTAGTTAAAAAAACAGCACTCCTATTTTTTTCTATAAAAAACTAAAACCAATAAAATATGGATAACAGAACCAGAGGATTGATCATTCTCATTGTACTCGGTATCTTTTTACTGCTGGCTTTGTCCAACAGCATTTTCCTGACCATTGATGCCGGTCACCGGGGTGTTTTATTTAAAACATTTTCAGGTGGAATTGACAAAGAAACGGTTTATACACCCGGATTTCATATCATTGCGCCCTGGAATACCATGTACGTTTACAATGTGCAGGAGCAACAAAAAGAGGAACGCATGGATGTCCTTTCTTCCAATGGACTGAGCATCGATGTGGATGTGTCTGTGCGGGTCAATCCAAAATATAACGAGGTGGGTTATCTCCACGAAAATTTTGGAAAAGATTATGAAAATACCCTCGTCGTGCCGGAAGTGCGCTCCTCGGTGCGGGAGGTTATCGGGAAATATACTGCGGAGGAATTGTATTCTACGCAGCGGGATACCGTACAAGCCTCTATCTTCAATGACCTGAAACAAACCCTTGGCCAAAACAACATTGAATTGAAAGCCTTTCTTTTCCGTTCGATTAAACTGCCGACGGATTTGATGGGCGCCATTGAGCGTAAACTGAAGCGCAAACAGGAATCAGAGGAATATGAGTTTCGCCTGGATCGGGAACGCAAGGAAGCCGAACGAAAAATCATTGAGGCTCAGGCCAAAGCGGAGGCCAATCGAATTATTAGTGCGAGTTTGACGGATAAAATTTTGCAGGATAAAGGAATTGAAGCGACATTGGAGTTGTCAAATTCTCCCAATACAAAAGTCGTCATCGTAGGTGGAGGCGATCAGGGTTTGCCGCTTATTTTGAATAATTAATTTTAGAAACAGAAACAGGCCGGAAACAAAAATGCGGCCTGTTTCTATTTTTTATGCCGCTCTTTTTTGCCAATCCCCCAGCTATTTTATATTTTAACCTTCCATTTTAAAATTAAAACATATCGTCATGGCAAAACCTAAACGTGCTAAAAGAAAAAGAGAACTGAGAGAGCAGCAGGAAGCCAAAAAAATATTTATGATCGTAGGAGCTGTAACCTTGGTTTTATTGTTGATCTTTTTCTTCCTTTTTCTAGGTTAATTTATTTTAAAAATATACATTTTCTTATCCTGAAGACGATCTAATGACCATCCTTCCACTACTTCATGGGCTGGAAGGGTTTCTCCCTTTTCCTCAAAAGCTTTTTTGAGTTTTTCTATCTTGCCATCATCTGTTATTAATAACAGGGGTTGATTGGAATTGATTTTGGGTAAGACTTTTTCGAGTTTACCTATAGAATTATAATTTTTAAAATTATATGAAATATAAAAAGGCAAACTAGGCAAAAGGTTTTTGGTTTCTAAATAAAAAATCACTTCCCTGTTTTTGTCCGGAGCGATTTCCGCACATTTGGCGGCAACCTTTTTCGTTGTAGAAAAACTATCATAAGTCAAAGGGATAACAAAAACCCAGGACAACAAATTAAACAAAATTCCCATAAAAAATAATGCGATAAAAGACCAATCTACTCTTTTGCCAAAAATGCCAATCACTCCGGCAAAACTTCCGACCCATAAAACTGTCGCTACCGGAACGGCACTTTGGAAACCAATTTTTTCAAAATAAGTCCCGCAATAAAAAATCACGGCCACGGCTAATCCAAAAGATAGAAACAAAAACAAAACAGCAGATAGTTTATATATATTTTTATAATCAACTTTCAGTTCGTTTAATTTTAAAATTTGTTTGGCTAGTAAAATAGCCATCGCCGGATGAGCTGCTAAAGTATATGCAGGTAATTTACTTGGTAGAATTTCATATATTATCCACCCAAATAAAATCCAAGCCATGAGGAAAGGAATTACACCTGTTTTTATCTTATAATTTTTAAATAAATCCCAAAGTGCCGAGGGGAAGAAAATCAACCAGGGAAAAAATGCGGCTAGCAACACAGCGAGGTAATATCCCGGAGGCCCCGTCCAGGTACTCACATCACTGCTACCTAATCCGATGCGGGAAAGCACATACCAATCCCAGAGCATAGAAACCAGTTCGCCCCCATCCTGCTGCCAGGCCAACCAGCCCCAAACACCAAGCGGTAATAAAGCCAAAGGCAAACCAAACCAGGGACGAAGTCCTAGAAGATTTTTTCCGTTTTCATGAAAAAAATATAAGAAAAATCCCATTCCGAAAGTAAGAATGAGGATAGGTGGCCCTTTAGTGAGTACGCCAAGAGCAATCGCGATCCAAAATATCCAACGCCATTTGGCGGAAGGCTGAAAGAGAAAATTACCCATTGCGAGGACGGCAGCCGTTTGAAACAATAACAAGGTGGCATCTGTTACGGCTATTTTCCCCAGAGTCGGAACGAGGAAGGAACTCCCCAAAATCAGGGCAGCCAACAGGGATTCGTTTTTTCCAAAAATATTTTTTCCCCAGAAAAAAAGAAGAAACAACGTCAGCAAAACAGACAAGCTGCTACTCAGCCGAGTAGCAAATTCACTAATACCAAAAAAATTATATGAAATAGCAATATTCCAAAAATGCAATGGCGTCTTGCGATGAATATCCGACCAAAGGAAATCCGGGATTAACCAGTTGCCGGTTTCCAGCATGGTTTTGGCAAAGCCTGCGTAGGCCGATTCATCTTCATCCCACAGGGGCGTTGCGCCGTTTTGCACAAAGACCAGCAGTACGATCAGGGCAATCGCTATTGCAATAAAAATTTTATTATTTAAAATTTTATCCATAAAACATCAGGGAGCAAGTCGTTGAATTAACCAGGAGGAATCTTCCTGCAATATATATACAATTCTATCATGCAAACGACTGGAACGGCCTTGCCAAAATTCAATTCGGTCAGGTTGCAACTGATAGCCACCCCAATGCTCCGGTCTTGAAACAGGATTATTTTTATATTTTTCTTCCAGATTTTTCACATTTTCTTCCAGAAAAGTTCTACCTGTTATCACATCACTTTGAGGAGAAGCATGCGCTCCGATTTGGCTTCCACGCGGACGCTTAGCAAAGTAGGCGTCGGATTGTGCCTTAGGAAGTCGGACAATTTTTCCTTCTATCCGCACTTGTCTTTCCAGAGGCAACCAAAGAAAATTTATAGCACCAAACGGATTTTTTTGTATATCTTTTCCTTTTTTACTATTATAATTCGTATAAAAAATAAATCCATTTTCATCAATTCCCTTGAGTAAAACGACACGGGAAGAAGGACGACCTTCCGCGGAAACGGTAGAAAGCGTCATGGCATTCGGTTCTAGCAGTTCATTATCTACTACATCCTGAAACCACGCCTCAAACTGAGCAATCGGGTTACCCGCTACCTGTTCTATATCCAATGGTTTATTTTTTTTATAATCTTCCCGGAGTGCTTCTAAGTCTTTTCGTATTTTCATTTTTAGAATTCATCAATGACTTGCATCATAGTTCTAAATATAACATATTTTCCTTTGTATTTTTCACGGTACTCTGCCCGGAGAGGTTCGGCGTGATGGGTATTGTAATCCATAAACGCATCCATATCCTCACATATATATTGAATGGCATAAGTGATGCCATCTGTTTCATCCACATCCAGCAAGCGGGAAATTTTACTTTCCAGAAATTTACCGGTTTTCATCACATCGGGAATGTGAGCGGTTTTCATCCAATGCAGCCATTCCTCCTGAATGCTTGCGTCAATCTTGGTGGTGACGTTATAAATTATTTTATTTTTACTTATCATACTTTCTACAATTCTTTCTGCTTCTTCCAGACAAACCTGCAAATCATCATTGATTAAAATTCTATCAAAATTCTCCTCAAAAGACATTTCATATTTGGCGCGTTCCATTCGGGTGGCCAGGGTTTTTGCCGTTTCTGTTTTTCTGTTTTCCAGTCGTTCCATTAAAGCGGCCAAAGACGGAGGCCGAACAAAAATGGCATAAGCGTCATCCTTATACATTTTTTTTACATTCGTTGCTCCTTTTACATCGACATCAAAGACGGCTGTCTTTCCTGCGGCCCACAATTTTTCCACTTCACTTTTTAGTGTGCCATAGAATCTGCCTGGGTACACTTCTTCCCATTCTATAAATTCGTTGTTGGCAATTTTATTTTTAAAATCTGCTTCACTTAGAAAAAAATAATCTACGCCATGCACTTCCCCTTCCCGCTTGGGTCGGGTAGTCGCCGAAACAGAAAAGGCCAAATGATCAAAGGTTTTCAATAAATGCCGAACAACTGTTGTTTTTCCTCCGCCGGATGGTGCTGTAAAAATTAATATTTTTTTCAAACAAATATAAAATCTCGTTATAAAATATTAGCCATTTGCTCCTTCATCTTTTCCAAATCATCTTTCATTTCTACTACGATGCGCTGAATATCCGAAGAGTTGGCTTTAGAGCCAATGGTATTGATTTCCCGACCCATTTCCTGGGTAATGAAGTTGAGTTTTTTTCCTTTAATGGGGATCGATTTTTCGAGTTCTTCTTTAAAATACAAACAATGTTGTTTCAGGCGCACCTTCTCTTCCGTGATGTCCATTTTTTCTAAATAATATAAAATCTCCTGCTCGAAGCGATTTTCATCTACTGCCGATTTCACGTTATTATCTTCCAGATTCTGCTTGATGCGTCCTTTCATTTTTTCCATGCGCGCCGCCTCAAAGGGAGGAATTTTAGTCAGGCTGTTTTGGATATTGTCCAGGCGGATAAAAAAATCGCTTTTCAAACTATCTCCTTCCGTCTTTCTGAATTCTGTCAATTTACTCAAGGCCTCTTCCAACACTTCCTTCAACTGCCCCCACTCTTCCTCATCCACCGGTTCTTCATTTACAGAAACCACGTTGGGCACCCGGAGGATGCTCTGAAACATATCACCATTTTCAATATTCAAGTCAGATTTAATACTTGAAAGTTCTGTATAAAGTGCCGTAAACAATTTTTTATTGATAGAATATTTTTCCTTTCCAAATTCGGATTCGATGTCAATGGATAAATCGACTTTGCCCCGCCCTAAGGCACTCGTCACCTGCTTGCGAATCTCAATTTCTTTTTCGCGGTAATTTTGGGGCATTTTTATTTTTAAATCCAGAAATTTGGAATTGAGGGAACGAACCTCTATGTGGATTACTTTATTTTCGTACTCTTTAGAGACTCTTCCGTAACCAGTCATTGAGAGAAGCATATACGGGTGTTTAGGCGTTTTTTTTCGGCAATATATCCGAATCAATTTTAAAATGCCCACAAAGATACATTATGTTCTCGGCCTGCCAAACCAATAAAACAGTAATAAAAATCCAAATATCATCCCGCCAAGGTGAGCAAAGTGTGCTACATTACTTCCAGGGGTTGGATTAACGCCGGCAAATAATTCCATTGCCCCAAGGATCAGGACGAAATATTTCGCCTTCAATGCGACCGGAGGGAAGATTAACTGAAGGGTTTCATTGGGAAATAAATAACCAAAGGCCATCAATATTCCGAAAACCGCTCCTGAAGCCCCCACCATATAGGAGTTAGGACTTTCCATCACCATATTAAAATATTCGGGCGGCAACATATATTGAAACTCAAAATATCTAACAATTAAATGCAAAATAACCGCCCCGAATCCAGCTGTCAGATAATAGACCAAAAACCGCTGTGGTCCTAACGCCATTTCCACTCTGGGCCCGAGAAAAACCAACATCAACATATTAAAAAATATATGCCCGACATCAGCATGCATGAACATGTGCGTCACCAATTGATAGGGTTGGAAATAATCTGAACTTGGATAATATAAACCCATCCAGTTATAAAACTGGGTTCCCATCGTTATAGCTGCCAAAAACATCAACCCATTTAAAATGAGTAGATTCTTGACGACATCAGTCAATTGAATATTAAACAAAATATTTTATTTTATAATAATTAACGAAATGTATTAAAATTTCTTAGCGAGATCATCAAGGTCAAATGTAATAAAACAATTTTTCCCCTGTGGACTTTTAAAAGGAATTTCACAAGCAAATAGCTGATCGATCAGGGATTCCATTTCTGCCCCGGTCATGGATTTGCCTTTCTTGATCGAAGTACTACGCGCAAAAGAACGCGCCAGATTTTCTTTTACTGATAATTGCAACTCCACATTTGACTTGTATTGTTCGAGTAACTGCTCGATGATACTTTGTTCATTGCCTTCTGTCATTTCTGCCGGCATCCCGTGCAAGACGAAGGTATCTTTCCCAAATTCCTGCAAGTCAAATCCCAGATGATTGATCTCCTGGAGTATTTCCTTCAAAACCGTACTATCTGCCGTAGATAAATTAATTGTCAAGGGAAACAATAATTTTTGAATATACGCTTTTTGCTCTTTTAATGATTTTAAATATTTTTCATATAAAATTCTTTCATGTGCAGCTTGCTGATCGATTACTAAAAAACCTGATTTGATAGGACTAATGATATACATTTGATGAACCTGATAAGGTTCTCGCGTTTCTTTGGTAAAAGTTTTATCCGCATCGTCCAGCTCCGTCGCTCCGGAAAAAGAAGATTTTATTGTCATAGCAGGTTGAGGTGATACGATCTCCTCCCCGGTCATTTCTCTTTCCTCCTGCTCCAAACCCTCGTATAATTTTTTCCAGTTTTCCAGGTTCGCCTTCTCCCTCGGATTAGGAGATTTAAATCCTGATGTTGTATTGCCTTTTCCGGAAGAAGAAACTGTTGGAGAAGAAGAAGGGGATGATTTGGATGGAAAGTTAAAACTGGTTTCCTGCTCAAAATCCAGTGTGGGTGTAATGTGGTATTGTCCCAGGGCGTGGCGGATGGTTACTTTTAAATAATTATAAACCAATCGCTCGTCGTCAAATTTTATTTCCTGCTTGGTAGGATGCACATTTACATCAATATGAGCTGGATCAATATCAATAAAAATCGTATAAAATGGATAAGTATTTTTTGGAAGGATCTCTTCGTAGGCTCCCATGACAGCATGATTGAGATAACCACTTTTTATATAACGATTATTTACATAAAAAAACTGTTCACCACGGGTTTTTTTAGCAAACTCCGGTTTCCCTACAAAGCCTGTAATTTTAAGAAAATCCGTTTCCTCATTGACGGGTACGAGTTTTTTGTTTGTTCCTCCCCCGAAAAGGCCAACGACCCGCTGCCGCAAATTTCCAACAGTCAGGTGAAAAATTTCAGCTCCATTGTGGTGCAGAGAAAAGAAAATATCGGGATGGGCCAGGGCAATGCGTTGAAATTCATCAATGATATGCCGCATTTCCACCGTATTGGATTTGAGGAAATTTCTCCTTGCCGGCACATTATAAAACAAATTTTTAACTGAAATATTGGTTCCGCCTACACATTGACAAGCCTCCTGCCGAACGACCTCGGAGCCTTCAATCACTAGTCTGGTTCCCAATTCATCTTTTTGCTTTCGGGTGCGCATTTCTACATGAGCAATAGCTGCAATAGAAGCCATTGCTTCCCCTCGGAATCCCATGGTACGAATCGCAAAAAGATCTTTTGCCTCCCGCAACTTGGAAGTTGCATGACGCTCAAAAGCCATCCGGGCATCCGTTTCAGACATTCCACAACCGTTATCAATGATCTGAATCAGTGTTTTACCTGCATCCTTGATCACAATTTTTATACTCATGCTCCCTGCATCCACTGCATTTTCCACCAACTCTTTGACTACAGAAGCGGGTCGCTGAATGACCTCTCCGGCAGCAATTTGATTTGCAATGGAATCGGGTAAAAGCCGAATGATATCCCCCATAATATTTTATAAGAATTTTTCTACCAAATCAGATAAATGAAATTGTACAAAGTAAACGGCAACGCCTCCAAGCAATAAAATCAATCCCAATAAAATCATATTCATTCTCCATAAGGATTGTCTTCGCACATTGGATTTATCGATATATCCTCCTCCACGCAATCCGGTAGAAATTCTTTTTTTTATGGCATTCGTATCGCCTTCTTTGGCTTTTAAAAGTGTTTCTATGCGCTCTTCTCTTTCTTCTTTTTCCGGATCAAAAAATCGGGGGCGATATTCATATCGCTGATGCTTTGGTGTTTTAAAAAATTTAAACATAGCTTTTATCTTTTCCTAAAATTAAAAACAAAATTTGGCATAAAGTGTTTCATTTTGAATAATTCCACGTCTACATAAATATATAGGTTGTTTTTTTAGGGTCAGGAAAGAAATTTCAATTTCGCTTTTTTGTCACAAATTTCAATATAATTCCCTACCTTTACTCAACGACAGAACTACCGTATTTTTTTTATTATAATAAAAACAACTAATCTGAATAAACTCTAAATCATCCATGAAGGTTTTAATTTGCGAAGACGAGGAAATAATGCTAACTGCATTGGAGTTCCGCTTGAGAAAACAAGGCTTTGAGGTGTTGCGGGCAGTGGATGGAGAACAAGCCATGCAAACACTCAAGGAGCAGGAAGTCGATCTCATTATTGCAGATATTATGATGCCTTTTATCAGTGGGATTGAGCTTATCAAACACATCAGAAATATAGAGAACTCTAACACTCCTGTCATTGTCATCTCTGCTCTGGAACATGATGAGATTGTTCTTGAAGCCTTTGAGGCCGGAGCCAATGACTTTATCACTAAGCCTTTCAAGCCGCTGGAGCTGGTACTCCGCATCCGACGCATTGTTCAAGAACTCAAAGTTTAGCTTTTTAACCAATGCTTAAAAGCTAACCATTCCTTTTCAGTATCCACATCGGTCAGTGTCTCCAGAAGATGATATTCCAGATTTTTTTCTTTTAAAATTTGAAGTGTTTGCCCCAACACTTGATCCGTACTCCAATCAATACCATCAAACAATTCTTCCACTGGTTTTTGTACGCCAATGAGATAGTAACCACCGTCCTTAGCAGGACCAATTACTACAGGAAATTGTTTTAAAGCCTCAAATGCCTCCTCTAAAATTGTAGTATTCAGCTCCAGACAATCACTCCCAATAATTATTATCCCCTCTGTTTCTCCTCTTGAAACTTCTTTTATGGCAGCTGCCATTTTCTCCCCCAGATTGGCCCCTTTCTGAAGTTTTCGTTCTATTTTTTCTCCAGCAAGGCCGTCACCATTATCTATAAAATGATTATAATATAAATATTGCTTTATCCCCTCCTCCAAACCAGCTGCTTGTTTTAAGGTAAACCGAATCATTTGCTCATAAGCGTCCCGGGCAGCTATAGAACCGATGTCCTTAGCCAGGCGTGTTTTCACCGTTCCCAATAATGGGTTTTTTATAAAAATCAGGAGTTGCTGAGCCATAGGTGACCAAAATAAATTCCTGCTCCAATTGCCACTAGACACACAAGAATACTTATAAATATATTTAAAATTCCATATAGAACTTCTCCCCCCTGCAAAAGATGAAAGGTTTCGTTGGAAAAGGTAGAAAAGGTGCTAAACCCTCCACAAAATCCAACCATTAAAAACCATTTCATGGAGGGGCTTAAACTTGATTTTAGTGACCATGATACTAGAAAACCAAGCAATATACAGCTAACAATATTAGCACATAAGGTAGCCAGTGGAAAGGTCAATTCATAACGATTTAAACCTAAAGCAATGCCATACCGACACATACTTCCAAAACCTCCTCCAAGAAATACCCAAGCCCAATCCATTTATGTTGAAGTAGATAATTTGCCTTTTATTCTACGCTTGCGCACTACCCAATATAAGATACCAGTCATTAGTGTTGCCAGACCCAATACAATAAACAGAAGAGTATGCGTACCTAAATCTTGCAGGGAAAAAGTCAACATGATGAATACGATATTTACAAAAACGAGTACACCTGTAGCCTGCATGTGGCTCAGGTTCATATCTAAAAGCAAATGATGAATGTGATTTTTATCCGGATGAAATGGCGACCGCCCGCGAAGGGCCCGCATCATAAACACCCGCAGGGTATCAAATAAAGGAATAATCAAGATACCAATAGTTACCGCCGGCACTGATTTTACAGAATAGGGATGAACCAGTGTTTTATTAATTTCAATAAATTTTATCGCTAAAATAGAGACAATCAATCCCACCAGCAGGGAACCTGTATCCCCCATAAAAATTTTGGCAGGTGTAAAATTGTATTTTAAAAATGCAATCAAAGCTCCGGTCAATGCAAACGCAGTAATGGCTAAATCAATTCGATCTACTATGATAAACCAAATCCCAAACGTAGAAGAAATCAAGGCTCCCACGCTACCCGACAATCCATTGATCCCATCCACTAAATTGAAAGCATTGATAATTAAAATAATCGTAAAAATGGATAAGGGAATGCTAAACCAAACGGGCAAATCATAAATCCCCATCACTCCGTAAAAACTTGTCAGCTGAACATTTGCCTTATAAACCAAAATAGTTGCCGCAGCAATCTGCCCCAAAAATTTTTTACCAGGCGATAAGGGCTGTATATCATCCTTGGCTCCTATTAAAAAAATGATAACAAAAGCACATAAAATATATTGAAGCCCCCTGGAATCTTCCGCCTGCAATCCACTAAACTCTTCAAATGGCATCCAGAAAATAATAGAAAAAATCACCCCGGCAAAAATAGCAATCCCTCCCAACGAAGGGATACTTGTCGTATGCGAACTCCGCTCTCCCGGCTCATCAAACAGACGCTTCGCCTTAGCCACCTGTATGATGGAAGGAATGGCAAAATACGTCAGCATAAAAGCTGTAATAAAACTCAGGATAACATCGTACATCTGCTTTGGATTACTTTATAATGACAAAGATAGGAAAATAGTGTTTTATTGACATTGCCGTATTATATATGTAGCTTTGTGAACGAACATTCATTCAAAATTAAATCCCCATTTTATTATGACTAAAACAATTACTGCTGACCCAAAGCGGACGGCCATCCTCGCTGCCGCCCTGGAAATGATGACTGAAAAAGGTTTTCATGGAACGCCCATGTCCGAATTGATCAAAAGAGCCAACGTAGGAGCCGGGACGGTTTATCGCCATTTTAAAAATAAGGAGGACATGATCAATGTCCTGTACTGGGAGTTGCGGGAGAAAATGGATTTGACTGTTTTTGCGGATTTGCCGGAAGGCGTGGAACCCAGAGAATTATTCCAAACGGTGTGGAAAAATGTTTTAAACTATTATATCAATAATCCTGTTGACTTTAAATTTTTAGAACAATACTACTACTCGCCTTTCAAGGATCAGCAAAACAAAAAAAATGACATCGACTTTCAGGAACCTGTCACGGCTTTCTTCGCCAAATTCCAACAGGAAAATGAATTAAAAAACCTCCCTCCTTTTGTCATGCTTTGCCTCGTTTATGGCCCGATTGTCTCTTTGGCTAAAATGCAAATCGGTGGTTTTAAACTGGATGAAATCACCATCCAAAAAGCAGCAGATGCTTGTTGGGATATGATTAAGAAAGGGTAAGTCATCTCCCCGACATAATAATTGTCAATACCCTGGCGTTTTATGGTCAACTAGTTTTCGAAATTTTACTGTATAGACAAAAATCAAAAAGGCTTACTCAAAGGAGAGCAAGCCTTTTTTTATTATAAGTAACCGGCCAGAATAATCCTTAAAATACTTTGAACGAATTTTTAATTTCTTCTTCGTTAAAAAGCCTCGCCGACGCCCTGCGTGCTTACCCGC
>JAHDCK010000089.1 GCA_020629915.1 Saprospiraceae bacterium | reverse complement strand
CCCCGACCCGCTGATTACAAATCAGCTGCTCTGGCCAACTGAGCTACACTGGCTTATTCAATCAATTTAGCCTGTTCAAAGAGGTAAAAAGTAGCTCTTCAACTACGCCTCTGCAAAAGTGCGCACAAATTTACGAATTTATTTTAGATGGGAAAGTTTTTTTAAACTTTTTTATATCAAATTTGAAGGATAAGCCATTCAATATTTGCGCACTCCCGAAAAAAACCGAACCCGCCGGGAAAAAGTTCCCAACGGGCTGCAATTTTAAAATTTTTTTTTTAAAAAATCAATTATGCTCTACGCATTTTTTCTTTTTGTTTGATGAGTTGTCTTTTTAAAACGTCCACGGACTTATCCACGGCTTCCTCGAAGGTTTTGCTGGTTTCCTTGGCAACGATGGTATTGCCTGGGATGTGGACTTTTACTTCTACGATTTTGTCCTTGACTTTCCCGGAGTTTTCCAGTTTTAAGGAAACATCGGCATGGGTAATTCGGTCATAGATAGTTTCTAGTTTGCCTAATTTTTTTTCGATAAATGCGACCAATTTTTGATCCGCTGAAAAGCGCACTGCATTTGTCTTTACTTTCATAAATGTAATTTTTTAAATATTAAAAATAAATAATTTTAAAAACAGGTACCAATATTATGTTTTACTGGCATCAGGCTCGTCTAATTCTCCGGCCTTGGGATGCGCTTGTTGATAAACTTTGCGCAGTTGTTCCATAGTTTGGTGAGTATAAATTTGGGTAGCAGATAAATTAGCATGGCCCAAAAGCTCTTTTACGGCGTTTAGCTCTGCTCCGTTTTCCGTCAGGTGCGTGGCAAAAGAATGCCGCAAGACGTGTGGGCTTTTTTGTTCTAATTTGGTATAAATGGATAAATATTTATGCACTACTGAGTAAACAAACTTTGGGTACAATTGATTCCCTTTATCTGTCAATAAAAGGTAGGGAATGTCATTTTCTCCGAAAGTATTTTTGCGAACAAGCAAATACTCCTTCATCAACCCTTGCAATTTATCAGAAAAGGGAATCAATCTTTCTTTATTGCCTTTTCCGAGGACTTTGAGGTATTTTTTTTCAAAGTTAATATTTGCTGTTTCTAAAAAAATCAATTCAGAGCGACGCATACCCGTTTGATATAAAATTTCCAGAATGAGCTGGTTTCTGCGTTCAGAAAAAGAATCCCCAAAGACGACTTCCTCAAAAAGTGCTTTGGTGGTTCGCTGATCCAAGGCAACGGGCAATCGCTTTTTGGTTTTGGGAGCGATCACTTTAGCCATCGGATTCTTTCGGACGACTTCTTTTTTTTGTAGAAATTTAAAATAGGTCTTCAGGGAAGATAATTTTCGGTTGATGGAACGGGGAGAAAGTCCCTCGTTCATCATGGAAACGATCCAGGAGCGGATGTGTTCGTGTTCTACCTGAACCGCACTTGTTATATTAAAGGTAATTCTAATATAGGTAGAAAATTGAAAGAGATCCCGCTCGTAGGCATCGAGCGTATGACGGGAGTATCTTTTTTCAAATTCTATATATTGTAAAAATGAGGTGGTTTGCATTAATTATATTGGATTCACTTAATGAGGGGGTAAACCCAATTTAAGGAAATCCTTCTAGTAGTGCAAATAAAAAATCAGGGCAGCGGGTGCTGTCCTGATTAACAGATTGGAAAAGAATCTTTTATCAAGGAATTTTTTTTATAAAAACCCCAAATTGAGACTATTGATCTCCAAATTTCTTTTGTTTGTAAACGGCCTTCAATACTTCAGCTCTGCGCTCGATGGAAGGTTTTACAAAGTTTTTGCGCTTGCGCAATTGTCTCAAAACGCCTGTGCGAATAAATTTTCGCTTATAGTTTTTCAATGCGCGCTCGATTGAATCTTTATCTTTTACGTCGATTATTAACATGTATCCGTAGTTTAGATTTTTTGTAAAAAAGGGACGCAAAATTAAATATTTATTTGAAATGCGGAAACCCTTTCCCTAAAATTGTTTCTTTAGTCCTAATTTTGCCCAAACAAATTCCAAATAATGGACAAAATCCCGTTTTCTCCGCCAAAAATAAATGACCGGGTCATTCGTGAAGTGACCGAGGCTCTAGAGTCCGGTTGGATCACCACCGGGCCTAAAACGAAACTGCTCGAAAAGAAAGTCGCTGCACTTTCCGGTGTGCAGCAATGTTTTTGTATCAACTCTGCCACAGCGGGGATGGAATTGCTGTTGCGCTGGTGGGGCGTGCAGGAAGGGGACGAAGTGATTGTGCCGGCTTATACTTATTGTGCGACGGCTAATGTCGTGGTGCATTGTGGGGCTACGCCTGTTATGGTAGATATGCGCCGGGATGATTTTACTTTGGATGTAACCAAAGTAGAAAAAGCAATCAATGAAAAGACGAAGGCCATCATTCCCGTTGATTTGGGTGGAATGCCTGTGGATTATTTTGAGTTGATGGATATAGTTGAAACTAAAAAAGAGTTATTTAATCCCCGCACATCTGTTCAGGAAAAAATGGGTCGGATTTTGGTGATGACGGATGCGGCGCATTCTCTTGGGGCGAGGTATAAAAATCGGCCGGCGGCTACCTGGTCGGATGCTTCGGTTTTTTCCTTTCATGCCGTCAAAAATCTAACGACGGCGGAGGGAGGAGCGATTGCTTTTAATTTGGCAAAATATTTTAATGAAGAGGAATTATATCAATATTTAAACACAAAATCTTTGCATGGTCAAAACAAGGATGCGATGGCTAAATTTAAAGGCACTTCCTGGGAGTACGATGTAGTGGAACCCGGCTATAAATGTAATATGCCCGATGTGTTGGCAGCGATAGGACTGGCGGAGATAGATTTGTATCCAACAGAGACGCTCCCTAAACGGAAAGAAATTTTTAATTCATATAAAAAATTATTATCAAAATATAACTGGGCAGAATTGCCTGTATTTAAGACGGAGGACAAGGAAAGTTCTTTTCATTTATTTTTACTTAGAATAAAAGGTATTTCACTGGAACAACGGAATACCATTATCAATAAAATATTTAATGAAAACGTATCTGTAAATGTTCATTACAAACCGCTACCGGAATTATCTTATTATAAAAATAAAGGATACGATATAAGCAAATATCCAAGCAGCAAAGATACCTGGGAGCGGGTGATTACCTTGCCTGTTTTTTATGATATGACCGAGGAGCAGGTAATACGTGTGACTGAAATTTTAGCAGAAAGTGTAGAAGCAGTTTTATCTAAAAATAATGATTAAACGAATATTTGATATAATAATTTCCCTGGGAATGATTATTTTTTTGATTCCTGTTTTTTCAGCCATAAGCATCTGGATTATGTTGGATTCTAAGGGAGGGATTTTTTATAAACAGGAACGAATTGGGCTAGGACAAAAACCCTTTGACATATTTAAATTTCGGACGATGCGTCCGGCCTCTGATAAAGCTGGATTACTAACAGTGGGCGACCGGGACAATCGCATAACGAAAGCGGGTTATTTTCTAAGAAAATACAAGCTGGATGAATTGCCTCAACTCTGGAATGTCCTCCTTGGAGATATGAGCCTTGTGGGACCAAGACCGGAGGTCAAAAAGTATGTTGATTTATATGATAAAAATCAATTGAAAGTACTTGATATTCGTCCGGGGATAACGGATTGGGCTTCGTTACATTATTTTAAGGAAAGTGAGTTACTGGCTCAAAGCTCCAATCCTGAAAAAACCTATATTGAAGAAATTATGCCTGAAAAACTAGAACTTAACCTGAAATACATTGAAAATCAATCTTTTACAGGAGATTTAAACATAATTTTTAAAACAATATTAAAAATAATCAACTGATAAAAACGCTTAATCCATCTTCCTTTCCGATGAACATCCCGCGCTGGGGAGTCTTGCTTATAGATATTGGCATTACCATTTTATCTATAAGTATTGCGTTTATGCTTCGGTTTAATTTTAAAATTCCTACGGAAGAATGGAAGTTTTTTGAAACGGCTATCCCGCTTATTTTGGCCGTACGCACCATCAGTTTTTTTATATTTAAAACTTATTCTGGTATTATTTTTCACACGAGCATTGAAGATGCTCAGCGGATATTTGCCGCCGTTTTTAGTGGTAGTATTTTGCTGGGAATTATTGCCTGGATTTCCAATTATTTTATTGAGTTTCGCGCCATCCCCTACTCTATTCTCATCATTGATTTTATGGTGACAATTATGCTTATGCTCGCCTTTAGGGTATTTGTAAAAATATTATATTTAGAATTAAAAAACAATCGTTCGGATTCTAAAAAAGTTATTATCTACGGAGCCGGAGAAGCAGGTGTACTTACTAAGAAAACGCTGGACAGAGATGCCGGAACCCGCTACAAACTCCTGGCATTCATAGACAACAATAAGCAATATGAAAATAAACGATTAGAAGGTATTGAAATCTTTGAAGCAGACCGCCATCTGGAAAGGTTATTGCAAACAGCCCAGCCTGACCAGCTCATTATTTCGGATATTCAATTGCCTGCGGAGGAGAAACAACGCCTCGTAGAACTCGCCCTAAAATACAAGGTAAAAGTTCTGAATGTTCCACCCATGAATAAATGGATAAACGGGGAGTTGAGCTTTCAACAAATAAAAGAAATTCGCATAGAAGATTTACTGGAGCGTGAGCCCATTCAGTTGGATTTTCATAAAATAGAAAAACAATTATTCAATAAAACAATATTGATAACTGGAGCAGCTGGTTCTATTGGCAGTGAAATTGCCCGGCAAGTAATCCGATTTCAACCCAAAAAAATCATCCTGCTGGATCAGGCAGAAACGCCCCTGCATGAACTGGATTTGGAGTTGAGTTCGCTCTATCGTTTTCGCAATTTTGAGACGGTAATCGGCGACATTCGCAATGCCGCCCGGATGGAAAATGTCTTTAAAACTTTCTACCCTGAAATCGTTTATCACGCCGCTGCTTACAAGCATGTTCCCCTGATGGAATCCAATCCTTCGGAGGCTGTTTTCACCAATCTTTTTGGCACAAAAATTCTCGCCGATTTTGCTGCAAAATACGAGGCCAATCGCTTCGTTTATGTGAGTACAGATAAAGCCGTAAACCCGACGAGTATCATGGGTGCTTCCAAGAGAATAGCGGAAATTTATATACAATCATTAAATAATTCTAATAAAAATACACAAACGGAATTTATTACGACACGCTTTGGAAATGTCCTCGGCTCGAATGGTTCGGTCATTCCATTGTTTAAAAAACAAATTGCGAATGGCGGCCCGGTGACGGTGACGCACCCGGAGATGACCCGGTATTTTATGACCATTCCCGAAGCCTGCCAGCTTGTACTGGAAGCTGGGACGATGGGCAACGGAGGAGAAATTTTCGTATTTGATATGGGTAAATCTATTAAAATTCTCGATTTGGCCAAGCGGATGATCCGCTTGTCCGGTCTGGAACTCGATAAGGACATTCATATTGTTTTTTCCGGTCTGCGCCCAGGGGAGAAGTTATATGAAGAATTGCTCAATCAGGCAGAAACCACTTTGCCAACGCATCATCCTAAAATTCTAAAGGCGCGGGTTCCGGTTTATCCCTACCCGGAGATTGCTGAAAAAGTGAAGCGGCTCATTGCCTTATTTGAAAAACAGGAGAATGCTCCTATCGTCCGTCTTCTCAAGGAATTAATTCCGGAATACAAGAGTAATAACTCTGTGTTTGAGGAATTCGATAAAAAATAATCCGATTGGGAACTTGTTTTATTAAAATGTAGTTCTATCTTTGCAATCCAATATCGCAGCGTGGAGCAGTTGGTAGCTCGTCGGGCTCAATTATCTGTGAAATTAGCGGCTTATGGATACTAAATTAAAAGGAGATATTGCGGAACAGTCCGTAGTTCTTTATGCCCTCAAAAAAAATTGGGGTGTTTTAATGCCTTTTGGGGATCGTCTCCCCTATGATTTAGTCCTTGACATCAACGGTTCTTTAGTTAAAGTTCAGGTTAAAAGTGCTTGGTTTGATTCTAAAAAAGAAAACTATGTAGTGGATAACCGCCGAACAAAAACTAACAGACGTGAAATGAAAAGAGAGAATTATCAAATTACTGATTTTCATTTTGCGGTTATCTACATTCAAGATTTGAATGTTTTTTATATAATGCCAAGTGATGTATTCATAAGTTATGGTTCCGAAATACACTTAGTCGAAACCAGCAAGCGTCAGCGAAAGCCAAAATCGGCTGATTATCGCAATGCTTGGGAGTTAATGGAACAGTGGGCTGCATAGGTAGAAATGCTTATGTGAATATCTGTCAAATTCGGGGAAGCCTTTAGTATGGTAATCCCGAGCCAAGCGCCGAAAGGTGAAGGTGTAGAGACTTGACGGCAGACATCTTACCCTCGAAAGAGAAAGATGAAGAGAAAGTCCAGACCACAAATCCCGAAAACGGGAGCAGTGAAAACTGTAGCTGGTAAGCATAACCCGAAGGTCGCAGGTTCAAGTCCTGCCGCTGCAACAAAGCCTAAAAGGCAGAAGCCGATCTCAAAAAAGAGGTCGGCTTTTTTTATGTCTACTCCAAAGAAGCTCCTAAAATTTTCTCTTTTTTTATCTTCTTACTTGACAAGCAGAAAAATTCCCCTTACCTTTGGTGTATTAGTACATTAATACACTCATACATTACAATGATTCGGATTAAAAATTTAAACTTTGGTTACGCCGGTGGCCGGCGATTATTTGAGCAACTAAGCCTGACTTTGGAAAAAGGAAAGGTGTACGGGCTATTAGGGAAAAACGGAACGGGCAAATCTTCTCTGCTAAAAATCATGGCGGGATTCCTATTTCCGGAGGCCGGAGATATTAGTATAAACAATCATATCCCGTCGGCCCGGAATGCTCAACTTTTAAAAAACATGTTTTTTTTAAATGAGGATGCTGTTTTAGAACCGCTTCCGATACGGACTTACCTTAATGCCTACGCTCCTTTTTATCCCAACTTTGATAAGGAAAAATTTTATCACTTGCTGGAACAGTTTAATGTAGATAAAAATAAACATACGAGAAAATTATCTTTCGGGCAGCAAAAAAAATTGCTCTTGTCCTTTGCTTTATCTACAAATGTAGAATATTTATTTTTTGATGAACCAACAAACGGGATGGATATTCCGTCCAAAGTGCAGTTGAGAAAAATTGTAGCAGCTAATATTTCTGAAAATCAAACGTTGATTATTGCTACGCATCAAATTCGGGATTTATCAAATTTGTTAGATACGGTAGTCATAATTGATCAGGGAAAAATTATATTATCGAAAGAAATATTTGAAATAGAAGATAAAATTCTTTTCACGCTTTCTCCGAGTCAAAATATTGGTCGGGAATATTTTTATCAGGAAACGATCCCCGGAGGATTTGTTTACCTGTCTGAAAATGAGGATGCACTTCCTTCTAAAATTGATATGGAAGTTTTCTTTAATGCAGTGCTGGAGAATAAGGCGTTGTTTTCTAAAATTTTGAAATAAATTCTAAAAAAACACATAAAATCTAAAATTATGGAATTTCAATTTTCCCGCTTTCGGGATTTATTAATCAGGGATTTTACCCTGCACGGAAAAAAATTTCTATTAAGTATTATTGCATTAGTTCTTATATTATTTGTTGCCGTATCTCTCAGCCACAACCTCATCTCCTCCAAGGCCGGAGGAGGGATTCAAGCCTTGCTGCTCACCTCCTTTTTCTTGCTGACTGCCGGAGGTGGATTTCTAACAGCCAGTAATCTGGGTGACCTCAATTCTCCTTCCAGACGTATTCACTATATTGGATTGCCCGCAAGTGCCTTTGAAAAAATATTATCAAAATGGCTATATACACTTCCTTTATATGTATTAACAATTACATTTATCCTTTGGATTTTTTTTGAGGGATACATAGGTATTTATGGAGATGAAATTCCTGAATCGGGCCAGCGGATTGCGGACAAAATAAAATCGAGCATTTACCCCTATTTTCTACAAATATATTTAATTGGCCATGGCGTCGCATTTTTCTGTTCTTTCTTTTTCAATACCTTTGCGGCTGTCAAAGGTGCACTTTGGGGGTTTGGGCTCATCATCGTCATCGGAGTTTTACATGCAATATTCACGAATGGATTAGATGTGAATTTTCTGGTACATGTGCAACAATCTTTATGGGAAATGCTAATATATGTTGGTGAACGACCCAAGCAGTTTTTACTACTCGCTCCCTTGCTCTGGATAGCGACCTATTTCATTTTTAAAAGAAAATCGGTTTGATAGAATTAAAGTCCAATCAGTCTATATATTTACAAATTTCTGATTTTATATATGAAAATATATTAAACGGGACCTTTGGTGCCGAAACTAAAATTCCATCTGTCCGGGAGATGGCGGCACAGGTCGGCGTGAATCCTAACACGGTGATGCGGAGTTATGCCCAGCTTCAGGAGGAAGGGATTATTTTTAATAAAAGAGGGATTGGTGTTTTTGTTTCGGCTGATGCTTCCGGGAAAATAAAGAAAAAGCTAAAAAGTGATTTTTTAAAATATGAAATGCCGGAGATTATTAAAAAAATGAAAATGCTGGATATTGATTTTTTAGAATTTGAGAAGTTGTTTAAGCAGTAGTATTTTTGAAAAATGAGATACGTTAAAATTAAAATAAATATTTACACTACCATTTATTTAACCCCAACAAACCACTTACACCTTAAAATTTCATATTATAAGAAATCGAAGGCGTAAAAGGAATCCCATAAACGGGTCGAGCAAAAAACTCTTCAAATTCGTCATCAGGTTCTATCCTGTAATAAGCAATATTATTATAATTGTATAAATTATAAACTCCAACTCGCAGTTCGTGAATTATTTTTTTTGTATTAAAATTATATGAAACATCTATATCTAATCGTTGATAATTCTGCGATCGCCTGTTATTTTTTTCTCCATTTTCGTAGAGTTCAAGAGTAATAAATCCATTACCAGAATCTGTGGGGATTAGATTGATTTCCGGGTTGGGAGAATTGAAAATCCAGTTGGCAGAGATGCGCCAGTTTTTCCACAATTGCTGGTAGAAAAAGATTTTAATTTGATGCCGCTGATCGTAGGCATAGGGAAACCACTCTCCGGTATTATAGGCATCGTATCTCCTGTTTGATTGGGTCAAGGCATAAGATAACAATCCTCCACTTTTTTTATTATTATATTTTAAAAACAATTCCATTCCACTTGCAACTCCTTCGCCCGGAGCTAAATACTCCGATGGCTCCGCATCATTAAATGAGGCAGAAGGACTAAACTCCGGTCGGTAAGTATATAAATTTTGCATAGTTTTATAATAAAAATCTACTCCGGTTTCTAACTGAGCCAAAGGCTGAAAACGCAAACCGGCTTCTCCCTGCCAGGCGTGCTGGGGCAACAATCCTTCCGTAGAAGGTACCCACAAATCGTTGGGCAACCGCAGCGCAGAGCTGGAAATCAAATGCAGGTACTGCACCATTTTACTAGCAGATACGTAACCTTTTATTTTATTTGTAAAATTGCAATGCAAAGAAAGGCGCGGCTCAAGGTGAAAGAAAAAATCATCCGTATCCGAAAAAGCACTAGCCCGCAGGCCTGCGTTGAGAGTTAGCTTTTCAGATAGACTTATGCGATCTTCCACATATACGTTTAAGTCTATTGCATTTGCCGGCTCACTTTGATTGAGTTGAGATAAGGTAGGAATATCTAGCATTTCTGTATCCCCTACTTCGTCATCATCTTCTTCAAAGTAGGTTATATCCGGAACAAATTCCCGAACAGAAGCACTTAATCCCATTCGCAAATGATGCCGATGCGAGAGAAAATAATCCAGGTCAAATTTTAATCCGATGTCCTGATTATTGGAACGGCTTTCCTGAAAAAATAATTCCTTTGGTCGATCCTCTTGATCCTCTTTTTCAAAAACCTGAAAGAGACTTGCATTTAAATATTTATAATTACTATAAGTTAATGTGACATTTGAAAACAACTTATCGTTAAACAAGTGATTCCACCGTAGTGCTGCGATGGTATTTTGCCAGCTAAAAAAATATTCTTCCTCTTCTATTTCCTCTTCGTCTTCATTGGCTTCTTCTCTGGTAAAATCATCTTTACCATGAAAAAAACTCACATAAATTCTATCCTTATTTGAAAGAGAAAAATTGGCCTTAATATTCATATCATAAAACCCAACATACAATGCATCATGTTGATCCTCGAAGTAAATACGATTGAGGGCAGGCCCCAGAAAAATACTCCAGGGAGAAAATCGCCCGGCGATCAGGAAAGAGCTTTTTTCTTTTTTGAGCGGTCCTTCCACCAGCACGCTGGCCATATTCATCGTCGTCCCGACCTGCCCGCCCCAGTTGTATTTATTCCCTTCCCGGGTACGAATATCAAATACAGAAGACAGGCGACCACCGTACCTCGCCGGAAAAGTGCCTTTCAAAATTTTAGTGGAATGAACCGTTTTATCATTATATATAGAATACAAACCCATAAGATGATAAGGAATATAAACAGGTACGCCATCCAGCAGCATCAGGTTGTGTCCGGCCTGGCTGCCTCGCACCTGCACTCCGCTCATACCATCTACGCCGCCTTGAATTCCGGGTAGAAGCTGGGCTGTGCGAATGGGGTCGGAAACACCTCCCAGAGCCGGAGCTGCCTGAATCCATTTTTCGGACATTGTAGCTACACTGCTATTTTCAATATTCGGATCGGTTTGTTGCTCCGGGGTAATAATAATTTCGGTAAGAGTAGAACCCGGATTTAATTGAATATTATTTTGAATATTATTTTTAGTGTTTAATGGCAAAACACTTGACTTATAACCCAAATAACTATATTCGATTTTTTTACTTGTGACAGGAACAGACAAACTATAGAATCCGTATTCGTTGGTGAGTGTTCCTCTGCCGGAGACCGGATCAAAAACCGCAGCAGAAATTAAATGTTCTCCGGATTCTGCATCGGAGATATATCCGCTGACGATGACATCCGGCAGTTTTAATTTGGACAAAACAATTCGATTGGCTTTTACTTTATATTCTAAAGAAGATTTTTTTATAATTTGTTTTAAAATTTGTTCTATTGTTCCTTCTGTATGGATGGATATTTTTTTTTGGCCTTTAAAAAAATCAGGGCTGTATGCGATATCCACTCCTGCACTATCTGCCAACAACAAAAGTGCCTCGCCTGGCATCACCTCAGAAACCGAAAAACTCAACCGCTGATCGAGCAGCGATTGAGCCAAAATTATTTTACAACAAAAAATAAAAAATATGATTAAAATATACCTCATTCGCAACTGCCTCCACGCAGCACATAATTTTTCCCCGCTGTTTTCACCACTTCAAAACCCAGAACCCCGGACATGGTTTCGAGGATTTCCTCCAAATCCTCAACACCAAAGGAAGAAGTAAACGTACAGGTTTTTAGTTTTGGATTCTCTACCTTGAAATTTATATTATAATATTTATTCAATTCTAATAAAATCTCTTGAACAGATTGATTTTTAAAAATCCATTTATTCGTATATTTAACTAAATTATTTTCAGATATATTTGGCGGCCCCATTTCCAGCTTGTTTTTACCCGGATTATATGCGCCTCTTTGTCCGGCAGTTAAGTCCAGAAATTTCTCACTGCTGTTTCGTTGCAACCGCACCTTTCCCGTAGCCACCTGTACACCCATTCTACGGGAATCCACCAAAAAAGAAGTTCCCAATACAGTAACAGAAACCTCTTTCGTCATGACAGAAAAAGGGCGTTGCAGATCTTTGGCCACCTCAAAAAACGCCTTCCCTTTTAACTCAACCGGGCGATTTTTTTCATCAAACTCAACTGGATATTTTATATAACTATTTTCCTCTAAGTGAATAACCGAATTATCAGGCAGTATCACCTTCCGTGTTTCCTCCCCAGTCTGCACCTCAGCATACTGTACAGCATTGGAAGGCAAAATCTGCTCACTCAACCAATAACCCGCCAGCAGCAGTAAGGCAAATCCCGCTGCCAAAGCCAGTCGCCTTGGCCAGCGCATCGGCACTACTTTTCCGTCTTCTGCTTCCATTTGAGTTTCCAATTTGGCAAACTCGTCCTGGAGAGAGACATCTGGCACTTCCGCTTCCCCCGTCGTATCCCAAGCCAATCGGATGGCATCGTAAGTATTTTGATGGTCAACATCTTCAGCCAGCCAGTCCGAAAGTTGCCGTTCTTCTTCCCCGGAAATATTTTTGTCCAGTTGTTTGTAAATGAGTTGAATGTAAAAATCTTCGGTCATAAAATCTGGTTTTATACAAGGACAACCACAATTTTGTTTTCCCCTATTCCGTTTCTATTTATTTTTCACTTTTTTTAAAAAAGGCAATGCCGCTTCCTTTAAAACTTTGAGGGCTTTGGTCATTTGATTCTCCGCTGTTTTGGGAGAAATATCCAGTTTTTCGGCAATTTCTTTCAGCGACAATCCTTCTTGCCGCTTTAAAATATAGACCAATCGGCAACGCTCCGGCAGTTGTGCCAGAGCTTCATTAATGACTTTTTTCAAATCTTCGGCTTCGAGATTTTTTTGGGCATCGGGTTGGCCACTGTGGTGTTCCAAAATAGTTTCTTCACTGGTAAAACGACTTCTGGATTTAATTTGGTTGAGGGAACGATTGATAACGCCCCGCTTGAGGTAGGCTGGGATGGAACTGGTTATTTTGAGCGTTTCTCTGTTTTTCCACAGTTGCAAAAAAACTTCCTGGACGGCATCTTTGGCCGATTCTACATCTTTTAAAACATTGATAGCTGTGCCCAGCAAAATCTTGTAGTAGCGATCAAACAACAACCGGAATGCCTTCCTATCCCCTTTTTGGATGGAATTAAGTAGTTGTTCATCTGTAGGTATATTTTTTTGACTCAAGTTTGATATTGAAATTTGCTCACAAAATAGGGAATTTGAATTATTTACTTGTAATTTTGTAAAAATATGAATATGAAAAAACGCGGAAAATTTATTGTCTTTGAGGGAATTGACGGTTCGGGAAAGTCCACCCAGGTCAAAAAATTAGCAGAATATTTAAAATCAAAAAAAGATAAAACATATACAACTTTTGAACCTACAAGCAGTCCTGTCGGAAGTATTCTCCGCAACATTCTCACCCACCGCATCAAGGCCAGCGAACAAACCATCGCTGCCTTATTCCTGGCTGACCGCCTGGATCATATCCAAAACGAAGTCAACGGCATTCTAAAAATGCTGGACAATGGTTTTCACGTAATCTGTGATCGGTATTATTTTTCTTCCTATGCCTATCACGTTCCGCACGTTTCGCTGGACTGGGTGATTGAGGCCAACTCCGTAGCAGCTAAACTTTTAAGACCGGATATAAATTTGTATATTGATATAACGGTAGAGGAAAGTCTGCGAAGGATTCAGGCTAATCGGGCGACGACGGATTTATTTGAAACTAAGGAACGCATAACGACGGTTAGAAAAAATTATCTGGAAGCTTTTGAGCGGTTAAAGCATATTGAAAAAATAAAAATAATAAATGGAGCACAGTCTGTTGATGCCGTTTTTGAGGAGGTGAAATTGGCGGTGGAGGATTTGGTGTTTTAGTTTTGTTAGCGTACAACAAACTAATTGAGTTTAATAATAAACCGACGAATTTTTAACCAAGCGTTGTGCCCTGTAACCGTCAGGTGGGACACCT
>JAHDCK010000531.1 GCA_020629915.1 Saprospiraceae bacterium | reverse complement strand
ATTGCCGTGATGGGGGCAAAGGGAGCTAGTGAGATTATTTTCCGAAAGGAAATTAAGGAGGCAGATGATCCGGCCGCAAAACTTTCAGAAAAGGAGGCAGAATACGCAGAAAAATTTGCGCATCCATACAGAGCAGCAGAAAGAGGATTTATTGACGAGGTGATTCAGCCTAGTCAAACCAGAATTAAGTTGATAAAAACTTTTAAAATGTTAGAGGATAAAGTGGATAGACTTCCCAGGAAAAAACATGGCAATTTGCCATTGTAATTTTATTAATTATATAAAAAATAATATATTTTGAGTCGCAGAACTCAATCCTGCCCCAAACATTTTAAAAACCCTAAAATAAATAGACGTTATTGCGAAAAGTTTTTTATAGAGGGTAAATTGTAGTTTTGAAAATAGACAAGGCATTTCTCGAAAAGCATAGCCTGGCTACGGTTGAGAGAAATAACGCAGGATATTTTTAAAACTACGGTTTGCCCATAATCAATTTTTTGCAATAACGTCTAATATGCTGGAATAATTTGACCAACTATTCACATTGCCCGGAAAAATTATTTGCGCCTAAATCCGCCGCGAGGCATTTTTGGTACACCGCCCTTAGACATCATCTTCATCATTTTTCGCATTTGATCAAACTGTCGCAAAAACTGATTGACAATGACAATTGTATTGCCGCTACCTCTGGCAATTCTTCTCTTGCGACTCCCGTTTAGCGATTCGGGATGCGTTCTTTCATAAGGCGTCATGGATTGAATAATGGCCTCGATGCGTTTAAAATTTTTCTTTGCTTCTCCCTCGTCGATGTCCTTTGCCATTTTACCCATACCCGGGATCATGCCCACCAAACTTTTCATACTTCCCATGCGCTGAATATTATTCAACTGCTTGAGGAAGTCATTAAAATCGAATTTATTTTGGCGGAATTTTTTCTCCAGCGCTTTGGCCTCTTTTTCATCAAATTGCTCCTGGGCTTTGTCCACAAAACTCAGGATGTCACCCATTCCCAAAATACGCCCGGCCATTCTATCCGGATGGAAAACATCGAGCGTCTCCAGTTTTTCACCTGCACTAACAAATTTGATGGGCTTTCCAACCGTATATTTTACTGTCAATGCCGCTCCACCTCGTGTATCACCATCTAATTTTGTCAGTACAACGCCGTCGTAATTAATACGCTCGTTAAATGCCTTAGCTGTATTCACCGCATCCTGTCCCGTCATAGCATCCACCACAAAAAGCGTTTCCGTAGGATTGATGCCGTTTTTGATATTCTCAATTTCGGTCATCATTTGTTCATCCACCGCCAAGCGTCCTGCCGTATCCACAATGACGACATCGCAACCGATTTCTTTGGCGTGCTGGATGGCATTTTGTGCAATTTCTACCGGGTTTTTGTTTTCTATTTCTTTATAAATCGGAACACCAATCTGCCCGGCCAACACCTCCAACTGATCTATCGCCGCAGGACGATAAACATCACAGGCGACCACGAGGGGGCGGTGTTTCTTTTTTAGGCGTAGGGCGAGTTTGCCTGTAAAAGTTGTTTTACCTGAACCTTGCAAACCTGCAATCAAAACAATTCCCGGTTTACCTTTGACATTGATCCCAACGGACTGGCCACCCATCAACTGAATCAACTCATCCCGAACGATGGAGACCATCAGTTCGCCGGGTTTTACAGCGTTGAGGACATTTCTGGTACCGAGTGCCTGGTCTTTGACCTTATCTGTAAATTCCTTTGCAATTTTATAATTCACATCGGCAGACACGAGGGCGCGTCGAATTTCCTTTATGGAAGAAGCAATATTGAGCTCGGTTAATTTTCCTTCTCCTTTAAGATCCTTAAAGGCCTGTTCCATCCGATCATTTAAACTCTCAAACATATTTTTATAGTTTCTTTAAAATTTCTGGGCAAAGATAATAATTTATGAATTCAAAAGGGAACCTGAATTGAAGTTGGAATTTAATAAACTTTTGGAAGCAAACAGGAGATAGTACCTTACAAAAGAAAATAGGTGATTTTAGAACAATTAATAGACAGGTTCTGTTCGATGATACCTGAAAAAGTATATTAAACTTAAGCAAGGAATCAATTTAAATAGTATGATAAAAGCCTTCTGGTTGCTTGTGTCAGGTGAAACACCTGACACGAAAACGTTTTTCCTGTCAGGT
>JAHDCK010000530.1 GCA_020629915.1 Saprospiraceae bacterium | reverse complement strand
AGACAACGTAAAAAAGAGCAAGTATGATTGTTTACTTTATTGTTTTCTTATCCCTAAGGGTGTGATTTTACAGAAAAGTGCAATGTTGATCATTGCATGGAGTTGTTTCTTATTTTTATAATATCAGATATTATTCCAATTATGAATAAAACGGGTTTTTAGGGATTTTATGATAGAAATATGACGTTTTGGGATTAGGTTAAACGCATTAGTAAGAGTTAAAATTATTTTGCCCCACCCTCCTAAAATATTCCAGAAGTATTGAAATTGAATTTTTAAAATAACATTTTGCGTAACTTTGTTGTTCTTTTAAAAATCGTATTCCATGCAGGATAACCAACAGGAAGTAAAACAGAAAAAAATTAATATTTGGCTGCCCTTTTTATTAGCCGTCACCCTAGCCGGTGGAATGGTACTGGGATTCCAACTACAACCCACGCATGGTCGTTCTACCCTGCCCATTCCAAAAATTGCTCAGAAAGGCAATAAAATAGAAGATATTTTAAGATACGTAGAATCCAGATACGTAGATAAGGTCAATCGGGATGAACTGGAAGAAGCGGCCATTGATGGTATCCTTAAACACCTCGATCCGCATACTTCTTTTATTGCTTCGGATCAACTCACCACCGTCAACGAACAGCTTCAGGGAAATTTTGAAGGTATCGGTGTGGAATTTTTTATAATGAATGATACTATTATGATCGTATCGGCTATTTCCGGCGGGCCTTCTGAGAAAGTAGGCATTCGTGCCGGGGATAAAATTGTAACCATATCAGATACGACATTCGTAGGAGAAAAAGTGAATAATGAATCTATCGTCAAGAAACTGCGTGGTAAAAAAGGAACAAAAGTTAAGGTGGGCATCCGAAGAGGACAGGAAAAAACGCTACGTGATTTTACGATAACGAGAGATAAAATACCCCTGCACAGTGTGGACGTTTCTTATATGATAGATGAGGAAACGGGTTATATCAAAGTGAATCGCTTTAGTGCGACGACCTATGAGGAATTCATGAAAGGGGTAGAACACATGAGCGAAAAAGAGAATATGAAAAATCTCATTATTGACCTGCGCCAAAACCCGGGTGGCTACCTCAATCAGGCGACGAATATCCTCAGCCAGTTGTTTGATGACAATGGTAAGTTGCTTGTATATACGGAAGGTCGTTCATATAGCAAAAATGAATATAAAACTACCGGACGCAATTATTACGATTTGGAAGATGTAGTGGTGCTGATCGACGAAGGTTCGGCTTCGGCGAGTGAAATCATGGCCGGAGCGATTCAGGACTGGGATCGGGGAACGATTGTAGGGAGGCGATCTTTTGGAAAGGGTTTGGTACAGGAGCAATACAATTTATCCGATGGTTCTGCGCTTCGGCTGACGGTAGCGCGTTACTACACGCCTTCCGGACGTTCCATCCAAAAACCCTACGAAAAGGGTCGGGATAATTACGATCAGGAAATGACGGATCGATTTAACTCGGGGGAGCTGGAAAATTCGGACAGCATCAAGGTGCAGGATTCTACCAAGTATTATACCCTGAAAGATGGCGACATTGTTTTTGGCGGCGGCGGTATCCATCCTGATTTTTTCATTCCAATGGATAGTATTATAAATAATACGTATTACTTAGATGTTCGCCCGTTTATTCCGGAGTTTGTTTACGATTATATGGATGATCATCGTTCGGAATTTGAATATGGTGATGTAGAAAGTTTTAAGAAAAATTTTAATGTGTCGGAAATCATGATGGAGAATTTTAAATCCAAAGTGCGGGGGGAAGGTATTCAGGATAAACCTGAAGCATACCGTCAATGCAAGTCTGAAATCCGAAGATACATTAAGGCATATATTGCGAGGCAGTTATTTAAGGAAAAGGGGTTTTATTCGGTTTGGAATCAGGAGGATGATATGGTGCAGAAGGCGCTGAAGGAGATTGAGGATAAATAGACTTCTATTTCCTGTCAGGTGTTCCACTTGACGTGAAAACTTAAGGGAAAAACAAATATTATTCAAGCGTCATTCAATCCTTTTCGCCTTAAACATTGTAGCAATAAATATATCATTTTCCACTTTTTTCTTGATAAAAAAGTGGACAAAAAATCAAGGCTTTTACAATTTTTGCTAAAAATGAAATGCCTCCCCGCTCGAGCACCAAGCCGTCGCTTTGCTTCATCGCATTTAAC
>JAHDCK010000529.1 GCA_020629915.1 Saprospiraceae bacterium | reverse complement strand
AAATCCGAGCACAGCAAGGTTTTGATAAATGAACAACAAGCAGTTTTTATTTTTTATAATAAAAAAACAAATACAAATCTCCACACACCAAAATCCTGTATCAAAACATCTCCCTAATTATAAACCGCAAATTAAAAAATAGAACTTATGAAATCTAAAATATTTTTCCTTTTATTTTCTATTCTAATTATAACGCCTGTCATTGCGCAAGATAACCCTACCAAAACACTTTCCCCTTATTTCTATGTGAAAAGCGGTGAAAGCCTTCCACTCCTGCATACCGAAGCCGACGTCAATATCGCCAGAGTCATGGCGGATGTCAAAGTTACGCAGATTTATAAAAACAACGGAAAAACACCTATAGAAGCCATATATACGTTTCCTTCCTCTGTGAATGCTGCTGTTTACGATATGCAAATGCGCATCGGGAAGCGAACTATTAAAGCCAAAATTGAAGAAAAAGAAAAAGCCCGTTCGGATTATCAGGCAGCCAAACAGCAGGGCAAAAGTGCTTCGCTCCTGGAACAAAAACGCCCCAATGTTTTTACGATGAATGTGGCCAACATCATGCCCGGTGACACCATCCACGTCGATTTATTTTATACCGAACTCATCGTACCGGAGGAAGGCGTTTACGAATTTGTTTACCCTACGGTGGTGGGCCCTCGCTACTCCGAACCCTCTCCCGACGAAAGCCCGGAACTCGCCAGCCGCAACAGCATTCCCTATACCGAGGAAGGAGAAAAACCCTTGTACACTTTTGATCTAAACGTTCAACTCCAAACGGGCATTCCCATTCAAAAAGCGACTTGTTCTACACATAAAATTAATACAAATTTTATTAAAAAAGATAATTTAATTGTAAAATTAGATAAAAGTGAAACTGCTGGCGGCAATAGAGATTTTGTTTTAAAATATAAATTAAAAGGAGAAAAGATCGAAAATGGTTTATTGCTTTACGAGGGGCAAAAGGAGAATTTTTTCCTGATGATGATGGAGCCGCCCAAGCGGGTAAAACCTCAAAGTATTCCCGCAAGAGAATATGTGTTTATTGTAGATATATCCGGTTCCATGCGAGGATTTCCACTTTCGGTTTCCAAGGACTTAATGAAAGATTTACTAGGACAACTCAGACCAAAAGACAAATTTAATATATTGTTTTTTGCTGGAGGCAATAGTGTTTTATCAGAAACCTCCTTACCAGCCAATGCGTCCAATATCAAAAAAGCGATGGACATGATGAGCAACAAAAGAGGTGGTGGCGGCACTCGGTTATTGCCTGCCCTGCAAAGAGCATTGGCTCTTGAAAAGTCAGACAATTTCTCCCGCAATTTTGTTATCCTGACGGATGGTTATGTTACCGTAGAAAAGGAAGCCTTTGAATTGATAGAAAATAATCTCGGCAATGCTAACGTCTTTGCTTTTGGAATTGGCAAGAGTGTTAATCGCTATATCATTGACGGGATGGCAAGAGTCGGGATGGGGACACCCTTTGTAGCAAAAACGCAAACAGAAGCTAAAGAAAAAGCAAAAATATTTAAAAAATATATAGAATCACCCGTTCTAACTAATATTCAAACTAAAATAAAAGGATTAGAAGTATATGATGTTTTTCCTAAAACAATTCCCGATTTGATGGCGGAACGTCCCTTGATGGTTTTTGGAAAATACAAGCACGGCGAGCACGGCAGCCCGGTTGGAGAAATTGCGGTGAGCGGAAAAACCGGAAAAGGTAAATTTAATGCAAAAATGAAATTTGACGAAAACAAACCGGATATAAAAAACAGAGCGTTGCGCTACTTGTGGGCACGGCATAAAATCAAGCAGATTGGTGATTATAAAAAACTGCGCGGTGCAGACGGAGAAGCCATAAAAAAAGAAGTAACGGAACTGGGGTTGAATTATAATTTGCTTACCTCATATACGAGTTTTATCGCTATTGATTCTGAAATAAGAAATAAAACCGGCAATTCCGAAACGGTCAAGCAACCACTTCCGCTGCCGGAAGGTGTCCCTAATTCTGCTGTGGGAGGCAGACCTGCTATGGCGATGGCTTCGCCTCCTCCCAGACCAAAACCCGGCAATTCTGGGGTAAATATTCGAGGGAGCAGAAGCAATGCGACGGATTATTATGTAGATGGTGTTCGGAATAAAAAAAGCAATTCGATCAAGGAACAGGAACTGAAAGAAATTGT
>JAHDCK010000528.1 GCA_020629915.1 Saprospiraceae bacterium | reverse complement strand
TCAACTCCACTGTCCAAAAACGAATTCCACCCAACAAAAAAAGATCAGGCCACTATCGCAACCTGATCTTTTTACTTTTTATATAAAAAATAATTACCTGCTACTCTCCGTCATACTTCCCTTTAAACTTCCGATACAACGCTTTCTGCTTATTATCTAAATCAATTTCTTTTCCACGAATAAAAGCCAATTCAATATGATTTGTCCGCATATCAAGGGCATCGCCGGAAGAAATAATCAACGTTGCATCCTTCCCTTTTTCAAGAGAACCAACCCGATCTCCTACCCCTAACACCTCAGCTGTATTCAATGTCAATGCCTGTATCGCTTTTTCATAATCCAATCCATAAGCTACGGCCTGACCAGCCTGAAACATCAAATTGCGCTGCTCCCAGCCACCGCCCATGCTAAAGCAAAAGGTCACGCCTGCTTCCGCCAATGCCTTCGGTGCGAGGAAGGGCTGATCAATATCTTCATCCTGTCTATCCGGCAATCGCTGCACATTCGTCAACACAACTTTTACTTTATGCTCTGCCAGAAAATCAGCGACCAGTGCAGCATCCTCCACCCCAATCAATACAAAATCTAATTTCTGTTCTTCTGCCCAAAGCACGACCTCCTGAATAGCCACCGCATCATCCACATGAATAAACGTCTTTCGCTTACCGTTAAACAAATCCCGCATCACTTCAAATTTCAGATTCTTCTCGCTTGGAGCAGAACCTGCTGCATAAGCTTTCGCCTCCTTAAAATATTGCTTTATTTTATCTGTATTTTTTTTGTATTTGTCGTTCTTTTTCGTGGGTCCCGGATCACCCCACCAGCCTGTTCGCTGGAAACGATTTGGCCAATGCACATGTATACCATCATCGGTCACATAAGCGGCATCTTCCCAGTTCCAGGCATCGAGTTCGACGAGGCTGGAGACGCCGGGAATGGTTCCGCCTCTTGGGACGATTTGCGCTAATAAAATGCCGTTAGAACGTATTGTCGGGGTCACGCGGGAGTCTGTGTTGTAGGCAATGATCGAACGGACATTTGGAGTAAGGTCACCCACTTCCCAGTTATCGCGAGTCGCTCGGACTGCATCAATTTCACTCAAACCGATTTGTGTATTCGGTGCGATGAAGCCGGGATAAGCGTGCTTGCCCGATGCGTCAATCGTTTTGGAAAAACCCGTAGCACCAGAGGCCGGCCCGACGTAAGTTATCTTTCCATTATCAAAACCAATAGCCGCATCTTTGATGACTTTGCCATTGCCAAGGTGTGCCGTTACACCTTTGACGACGATGGATTCGCTTTGATTTTTCGCCGGGGTTTGCTGGGCGAAAAGAGATGTTTGAAATAAAAATATTCCAATTATTAGAATTATATTTTTCATTTTATGTAAAAATTAAGTATTTTTAAAAATATTAATTTATTTATATTCTTCAATATAATTTAAAACGTTGATTGGCACTATAGTCGCCGGTACTACCACGGAATGGCCTCTTGCAACTCAGCATCCCAATATGCCGCAGTCAGCAAAGGCAACTGCATAATTTTATAAATCTCTCTCCCGGAATCCTCGATAGACAAGGGTGCCATGTGGCTGTTACTTGCAATGCCCGTCCGAACCCACCCAGGGTGTATCGTAATCACTCTTATGCGATCTTTTAATCTATTTGCTAGTGTTTTGGTGTACATATTCACGGCACTTTTGGACATCCGATACGCCACTGAGGAAGTTCCCTGACAACAGGCAATCGATCCCATCTTGGAAGAAATATTATAGATACTTCCTTCATCTTTTAAATGGGGCAACATCGCTTCCGTAAAAAAGACCAATCCAAACACATTGGTATCAAAAGTCGCTTGCATGGAATCCCGATCCGGAAGAGCGGCTCCGAGATCCGGGCCAATGCCTGCATTATTTACCAATATGTCAATTTTACCATATTTACTAGCTACTGTTTCGCTGGCATTGCGAATGCTTTCTTCGCTAGACACATCCAGTTTTATTGTATCTAAATTTTCATGATTAAAATCCTCCACCACTCCGCTTCTTGAGGTAGCAATGACCTTGTATCCTTCTCCCAGAAGATGCTTCACGATTCCGAGTCCAATGCCGCGGTTTCCTCCGGTGACGAGGACTTTTTTATTAGAATTACTCATATAGTTTATATTTGCCTGTGTTTTTTTTTTAGATTTATTGATTTT
>JAHDCK010000088.1 GCA_020629915.1 Saprospiraceae bacterium | reverse complement strand
GACGGGTTCCTTTTACAGCGAAGCCCAGGCCGCCAAAGATTCAAGTTATTTTAATATATCCTTGCACATGGTTCCTATCTGGGAAGATAAACCCGGTGATTGGTTGTATGTAGAACAAGCATTGGCTCGTATGCAAAATAAACCTTACCGACAACGAGTTTATAAATTGGAAAAAGCGGATGGCGGACAAATCGTGAGTAAAGTTTATAAATTGAGAAAGGAGGAAGTTTGCGTTGGTAAATGGAAGGAACCCAAATTTTTTGATGCGATGGACAAAAGTTTTTTAGAGGAGCGGGAAGGCTGTGGCGTGTTTTTAAAGAAAATTAACGATCAGGAATTTAGCGGTTCTACTATAGATAAAAATTGCGGGAGTACCCTCCGAGGGGCTTCTTATGCGACGTCCATCGTGACTATCCGTCCCGGACAAATCGAAAGCTGGGATCAGGGATTTGACGAAAAAGGAGAACAGGTTTGGGGAGCGACGAAGGGAGGATATATTTTTGATAAGAAGGAATAAAATTTATATGTAAATATGAATAAGATAAAAATATTATTTCTGAGTATTTTTTTTCTGGGATTACATCTGGCAGCTGATGCTCAAAATCCTTTCAAAGAAGATTCCCTGTTAGCAAAATTGCAAAGCGAGTTACCGGATGGATATAACCTGCTCTTTGATGTGGACAATGAAGAATTAATTCTGGTAGGGAAGGATTCTTTTTATATTCATTTTGTAAATATGGCTGGCATCCGTCCGGATCAAATGAATGAGTTTTCTGATAGTACGATTCTAAAAAGAGGACAAAAAATCGTCGGTTTAAAATTATTTAAAACCACACCCAGATGGACACCCGAAAAAATGAAGGAAGTCAGAACGCATAATACAGAATTATATAATAAAATAGAGGGTTTATTGAAAAAACACGATCTTGAAAATGTAAAACAATGGAACAAATGGGGCGAAACGGGTTTCACTACTCATTCTCCCGAAGAAGAAAAACGCGTAAAAGCCTACGAAAAAGAAAGAGAAAATTTATATAAAGAAATGCAATCTATTCCGGGTTATCACACGTCTAAATATAGTTTATTTTACTATGCCTGTTCCTGGAACAACAATGCTCCCAATATGGTGGGTGCGGTATATCCCGAAGAACAACGGGATGCCATTCGCAAAATTGAAATCCTCTTTCAGCAATTGCAACAGTTTTAGATTTTAATATTTATATGAAAATTTATTGTACGACCTGTTGCAAAGAAAAACAACAGCAGCCGGGAGAAATGCCTGCTCTGGATCGCTATTTAGATGATAGAATAAAAAATATTTATAATTTAGCTGTAAAAGATGGTTTTCCATTTAGAATACTTTCTGGAGAATACGGTTTGTTACTACCGGAAAGTTCCATTCCATGGTACGATAAAAAGTTAGAATTAAATGAAGTTGAAATATTATTACCAGTCGTTACCACACAATTGAAACAAGAAAAAATATCTGAGATATATTTTTATATAAAAAATCCTGCTGAGTATCCGGATTGGAAACCCTATCGGGATGTTTTAAAATTAGGCTGCGAAAGGGAAGGAATTGATTTAATTGTAAAATATATATAAAAAAGAAGTTGCCTAATTTAAGGCAACTTCTTTTTTGGGATTGGATTGAAAAGTAGCTGATGAAATCAGAGTTCTCTTTGTGGTTTGAAAATCCAAAAGGAAGAGACATTTGGGTATTTTCGCACCAATCCGGGATATGACAAAAGCTTACTTGCCAATGGCATTGCGGATCACTCCAATGATGGCCATTAATACACCGCCACCAACACCACCGCCGGCAACGCTAGTCAAAATACCGGAGATGTCCATACCTCCACCAGACATATCCATGCCAGTAGCCATACTCAGCAACGAACCGCCAAGTCCTCCACCAAGAATCCCAACAATAGAATTTCCTAGTGTACCCATAGAGAAATTTTTCATTAGTGAACCAGCGAGGTTTCCGCCGATCGCACCACTCAGGAGTTGAATAATAAGTGGTATCATAAGTCGTAAAGTTTTGATCCAATGAAACTTTAGGCAAAAGAAAATCAGTCCTTATATTTTTCTTTAAAGAATATAAGTATTCTTGACGTTTTGCGAATAAAATTTCATTTGGATTAATCGGGAATAAAATTCTCAAGGGGAAATTCCATAATATTATTTGAATTTCAAAGCAGAAGAGAAAATAAATTTGGTGTTTTCTTATTAGTTTAAAGTAGAAAATTCGCTAAAGTGCTGCAATATCAATGGTTTTACCTGTTTTGAAATAGGGTTTTAAAATGGGGTATTCTTTAAAAAATAAATACATGATATGCTCTACCGGAATATCTTCATAATCCCCCAGATCCTCAATATACTCCATAAAATGATTTTGGGAATTATCGAACTCCTGAAATACAGAATCTGTTTTTCCATCAAATTCGAGGGGAGCGACGTTTAGCTTTTCGCAAAGAGCGGCATTGAAAGCAGGTGTACACTTGACCCATTTCCCTTCTAAATAAACCTCGGCAATGCCATGTGGAGATAAAATATCCGTCCCAAATTTTTCCTGAAATTTTTCTGCTGCAATATGATTGCGCACCCTGGCCAGCCTCAGACGGGAAGGAATACCAGCCGCCCGGCAACAAGCAATCAACATAGCCGCCTTCGCAATGCAATGCCCCTTTTTCTTTTTCATCAATGCCGAAACAGAATATTCATTCGGGTCAATCGTGATTTCGTAGGGATAATACCACCAGTTTTCCCGGACGGCGTAATACAAGGCAATGGCTTTTTCGGTAGGAGTTTCCTTTCCGTTTATTTGTTCCGCCACAAATTGCTGAACATTCGGATGATCAAAATCAAGGAAAGAAGTGGCTTTTAAATAATTTTCCATTTTACAAATTTAAAGAACTTCAAATACAAAACGTTAAAGCCATTTTAATAGTTGTAATTTTTCCAAAGAATTTATTCCTTTGTTATAGAAACAACTCAAAACACTTCCTTCCCACAGTTATCACATATCTTTTTATTAATTATTAAAATTTTATTAAAATGAATGTAGAACAAATTGCCAACCAATTGGTCAGTTATTGTCGTACGGGTCAGTACGAACAGGCGCATCAGGAATTGTATGCCGAAACCGCCGTAAGCATCGAACCGGACTTTGCGCCTCGCCCCCGGACAGAAGGGATGGAAGGAATCCGCGCCAAAGGTCAGGCCTGGGCGGAAATGGTACAAGAAGTCCATAATTCCCAAGTGAGTGATCCTATTTGTGCCGGAAATCATTTCTCCGTTACAATGATAACGGATGCCACTTTCAAGGAAGGCGGTCGCCAGCAAATTGCAGAGGTTTGTGTGTATGAAGTGCAAAATGGAAAAATCGTCAAAGAACAATTTTTCTATCCCGGCCCTCCCTCACAAGAATAATTTTTATATAAAAAAATATAAAAGCCTTCGCAGAAATTTTTTGCGAAGGCTTTTTTGCGGAAGATAGAGGATTCGAACCTCTGCAGGTATTACCCAGTCTCACCTTTCCAGGGCGGCACATTACCAGACTCTGTCAATCTTCCAGGAATCAGTACCATTGTACCATTGTACCATTGTACCATTGTATTAAGTGCTGACGAGTGGATTCGAACCACTAATCGCTCACGTATCAGGCGAGTGCCTTAAACCAATTTGGCCACATCAGCTTAAAAATAGAGCGAGTAACCGGGTTCGAACCGGTATCCCCTGAGTGGAAGTCAGGCATTCTGCCGTTGAACTATACTCGCTTTTTTCAATTATACAATATTCTAATATTCCAATAAAGCAGTTTGAATTTTAAAATCATTTAGGAGTCATCCGGAACGTTTTCTCGGTGGCTTCCGATACTCGTTGATTATTCATCTGCATAAATATAAAATTTACACATTGGAATATTTTCACATTGTACCATTGTACCATTGTACCATTGTACCATTGTACCATTGTACCATTGTACCATTGCACCATTGAATAAGTTAGCAGGGAGGGATTCGAACCCCCAAAGTCCGACAGGACGATAGTTTTACAGACTACCCGCGTTGACCAGTTTGCATACCTGCCAATTTAAAATCTCATAACCCGACTTGATAAAATGGAAATTTAGGTATTTATTCTTCTAGGCGATTCCCGACCAATGGAAACAGCCCGAAAGGGTTCCATGAGTGCCGGTATGCCCGGAGAAAGCAGCACGATTTCCATTGATAATTGAATAAATCATTTGTTCGCTTTTATTTCTTTTTGATGAAATACAACTACTAAACTGGAGCAGGAAGGAATAAGTTCCTGAAGGGTAAAATTTTTTTTTTTATTGTGTGAACCTTTTAGGTAAAACCCTGTTTCATTATCGATAAATTGGTTTGTTATTGTTTATAGCTCGCTTCGCAATGGTGGAGCGGGCTATTACGTTTATAAGAGGCTATTCCGGGCAAAATGGCCAATATCACTCCTAAGTTTTTCCTGTGTAGCGTGGATGATTCGGATTTCTTCTTTTCCTTTTTCCATTTCAGTTTCCAGCACTTTGAGTTTTAGCTTTTCCATCGAAAATTTTTCGGCCAGGATGAGTTCCAGGTATTGAGGGATTTGTTGGAGCAGCGTTTTATCCAGCTCTTCCATTCTAACAAATAAGAGATAAGCAAATTGGTAGATGGCTTTATCGAGGCTTAGGTTTTTAGAAGGCGTGGTTATTTTATTTTGAAAAATATCAATAATATTTTGAGCCAGCAATTTGGGTTCTTGTTCTATCCTGGATAATTCTGTATATACATTTTTATAAAATACCAAATTCCTGCGGATGGCGCGTCTGTTGTTGTAGCGTTCATCTTTTGTTTTATTTAATATATTAGAATATTCCTCCGGTGAAATATCGCACTGCTTTGCAAACTCCCGGCATAATTCCTCTTCGCGCTCATCCATATCTCCATCGGAAAGCATGAGTTCGATCAATTGTCTCAATTCAATTTTTCGCTCCGCTTCCGTAGGCGGCAGGATAAAATCCAGATCGGAAAATTGCCCCAGAATAGGAGAGAGGTCATTGGTAGAAAGCTGGAGTTGAGTAGCTAGTTTTAATAATATATTTTTTTCTGCTGCTTCCAGTTTTCCATCCGCAGCAGCAATCAAATACATATTTTGAAATGTAGCCAGTCGGCTTTCCTTGTCAGTCATTGGTCGGTACATTAAAAATCAAATCTTCCACAGACATCGGTCGGAGGTCACTCGCCCATCGAAAATCCTTCAATTTCATTTCATCTTTATTCGCCTGATGAATCGGGTACATATTCGCGCGCGGTTGGGTATAAAATTTTATTCGTTCTACCTGATTATTTCCAAAATACAAAAGCATCTCGCTACAGATGGTTTTATTGACTCCGATGTAGGCTTGTTTTTCATCCAGCAAATAATAGACCGATTCCCCATTTCCGGTTACATCCATTTGGCGAATTTGGTTTTTAGTAAAAAAAGCATCAATGTATTTTCCTTTTATTTGATTATAAAATATTTCATCTGTTGTATTTACAATAAAAGAATTGTTATACAAATTTATTTTCTTTATTTGGCTGGAATCCAGTTGCATTATTATTGTATCCGCAGAAAACTGAGAAGTGTCCGACCAGATAATCGGGTCTTTGAAAAAATGAAACCGCTCCCTGGATTCACTATACGTTAGCGAGTCGCAAACGGCCTGCAAATCACTCTTGAAAACCTTGACATTCGCATAAGCCAGCATCTGCCGACTGCTGTCATTTTCTTCCTTGAACGAAATCAAAGTATCTGCCGTCAAATATAAAAAATCTTCATCTACTTTGGTCGTCATCAGGGGTTGACCGCTGGCCTTGATGTATCCGGTTTGGTCATTGTATCGGGCATGCTCACACTCTACCGTTACATTTGAAGTAGAATCTGCCCAGACCACCTGCCCGGTCGCTATCCCAAATCCCTTTTCCTTATCGTATTCTACCTGATCCGCAAAGAGCGTTCGGGTGGGTTCGAGGATAGAAACATTCCCCTTGAGAATGGTCATATCCCGGCTGCCATCGTAGAAGGATTCGTCTGCATAGATTTCTCTTTTTTCATCCCGGATGGCTGTTTTTCCTTCCGTAAAATATTCTTTCTTCTTCCCATCGTAGCGTATGACCGGAGCTTCAATCAATTGCGTTTCATCCTCTACAATGGCATTGCCTTCGAGCAGAGCTTGATCCGTTTCACTTTCATAGGTGATTTTATCCGCAAAGGCTTTCCGTCCATCTTCCTGCATCGCTGCATTGCCTTCCAGGTAGGTTTTTCCCTCCTTGCCGTCGTAGCGAATGCGGTCAGCGTAAGCGTGTTGATTCCCCTTGTGAAAACTCGCATTTTTTTCAAACTCTGCATATTGATCTTCGGTATCGTAAAATCCATCCTCGCAGTAAATGTAGCCGCCTTCCTGATTGATGCGGGTAGGACCAAGGAAATAGGCGACCTTATTTTGAGTATTAAAACGAAGTGTATCCGCTGTCAAATTAAAATTAGAATCCACAACTTCTACATTTCCCTTAAAAAACGCATCGCCTGTTTTTGTATAATAATAACCTTGTTTTGAAGAAAGTTCGGACTGGCCATTGGTGAGTAGAGCCCCGGTGCGATAGGTTGCGAGATCTTTGTCTAGATCGTAGCTAAGTTGTTCCGTAAACATCTGTTGGCTGGAATCTTCCAATACCACATCGCCAAACAATTGAGCCAGCCGAATATCTCCTTCAAACTGGATCGAATCCGCAAAAACTTTTACGCTGTCTGAATTAATGATGCGAACTTCCCCTGCTGCTGTTACATTGTTGCGGATGATGGTCGCCCGGTCGCAATACATCCAAACGGAATCCTGCCTCAGCCGGACATTTCCCAGGAGCCTTTTTACAAAAACGCCCTCCTCGCTTTTTACTGTTAGTTTGTTGGCGTGTTCGATATGAACAATCTTTGTACTGTCCCGTTTTTCCCGTTGACCGAAAATCGAGGAGGATGATAAAATAAATATTAATATAATTATAAAATGTTTCATGTTGAATTATATCGGTAAAATTACGATTTTGTGTTATAATTTGGTTTATTTTAGAATTAAGCAAGTAATCAATTTAAACCGACGAAAATTTTCGGGGGTTAAATTTATCATCCTGGCTCGGTGTTTCTTGTCAGGCGAGATGCCTGACAAGGCGTATTAACAAAAATAGCCTATAATATTTTAAAAAACATAAACTTAAACAGCTTCTTAGATTTCCTTTTTTGTTTTAAAAAATAAAATTATATGAAAAATATTATCTTTTTTGTTTTGATGCTTGTCATGATAAGTTGTACCCCGAAACAATCCATTTTAAAAGAAGAAAACAAACAAACTTCCACGCCACCTGCTGCCAAAAAAGAAACGGTTACCCAGGAGGAAGTCGGCCCGGCAGTTGACAGCAGGGGCTACATTGTTTCCGTAGGGCAAAAATCTCCCGACCTCGAAATGACTCTTGAAGACGGCACCAAAATCAGCAGTGCGGACTGGAAAGGCAAGGTGGTCATGCTTCAGTTTACGGCGAGTTGGTGTGGCGTCTGCATCAAGGAAATGCCGCATATTGAAGAAGATATTTGGTTGAAGCATAAGGATAAAAATTTTGTATTAATCGGTGTTGACCGGGACGAACCCCTTGAAAAAATTCAACTCCTCCGGGAAAAAACGAAAATCACTTATCCACTGGCCTTTGATCCCGGAGCCGATATTTTTGGAAAATTCGCATCTAAGTCCAGTGGCGTTACCCGTAATGTCATCATCGATCAAAAAGGCAATATTGCCTTCCTGACTCGTTTGTTTGATCCGGTTGAGTTCAAGGCGATGAAAGATAAAATTGAGGAGTTGTTGGGAGAGGGGTGATTTTATATATAATTAAAAAACATCTGGCGGATCATAATTTCTTTTGTTATATGGGATATTTATAAAATCCAAAGGCGTATTAGAAACACCAATTCTAAATCCAAAGGTTCCACGCTGGGGTTGCCAGTTGAATTCCAGTTGCCAGCAGTGCAGGTTTCGCTGCAGGGCAAAAGAAGGGTAGGTGAGATTATTTGTTATAAAATTATAACCAATATTATCTAAAGAAAACCGCCAATTTGGAGTAAGGTTGATGGAGAAACCACGCAAGGATAAATTGTGGCTGGTAATTCTAAAAGTATCTCTGCCGTCGATCGGTTCATAAGAGAATTCAATCAGGTGCGTAAAACGCGTCCGGCCAATAAAGTCAAAAAACCCACTGGGCTGCTGCCGTTCCTCCGTTTGGTTTCCATCTTGATTTTCGTTGCGTTGAGCAGTTTTGGGTTTGACTCCAAAGAGTTTTCCCAACTGCTGACTACCCAAGTCCGTATTAAATCCAATTCTAAAATGTTCAAAACGAAGCATTTTACCGGTGGCCTCCCTGTAAAACTGATCGATTTCCCGGTTATTTTCATTTATATTATAAAAACTATACTGCCAGTTAATCCGCATCTGCGTAAACTTCCCAAAACGTGTCCGGGCAGTAAAATTGAGTGGTCGCCAGTGCAGGGAATCCGCAGCCATATTGTAACTCGTACTCACTCTGGCATTATCAAATAAATTAATCTTTTTTACATTTTTCCCTGTCGTGTCCCGCCTGGATTTTACCTTGGCCTGAAAAATATTGTCAATGGCAAAATTGATCGAGGAAGAAAGTCCTCCGGATGACGGCCCGGAATATACGCCACCTTCAAATACAGAATATTGCTCGTATTCTTCTTCTGGCCCTACGACCCGTACAGAATCAAAATAGCCCCAAACCGGATTGGTATAATCCGGAGAAAAGGAATAACTGACGGTAGGCGTGGCGACATGGCGAATCGCTTTCAAGGGGCCTTTGGGAAGATTGACCGTTCCGTAAAGGCGGGTGCGAAGGGAAGCCCCTGTATTGAATTCCCGCAGGGCTTTGAATTCATTATTGGTAAAATCATTCACTGCGCCGAAAGTAGTATCAATAGGAACCAGATTAAAATCACTACTATCCGGGCCCAGGTAGATAGTATCGTATTGAATCATCAGCGTAGGGTCGTAGGATTTTTCGGCGGTTTTAAAAAACCATTTTTCTGTATAACTAAAACTAGGGGTAAAAGTGAAATATTTTAATATCGTATAATTAGCGTTTACACTTGTTTGGTGACGGATACCGTATTGTGCATTTTCGAGGGTTGTCCGTTTGAATAGTGTAGTATCCGTTGCCTGGAATTCATTCTGTGCCTGGAATTGGTAATCCAATCCAATTTTTTCATACCAGGCTTCCTTCCCCGTACTGTTTTTTCTTTCAAAAGGAAATATACGACGCATATTAAAATCCACTCTGGGGAAATTAATGGTGACATCTCGCGTCCGGGTATTTTGGGAGTGGGTAAAACTAGTCGTTAGATTAAAAGGCTTCCCCGGAAAACTTTTGCGATAAGTAATATTGGAACTCAAACTATTGGCTAGTACATTTCTGGCATCGTCATTATTCAAACTCAAAAAATTATTGGTTTGGATATTGACATTGGCATTAAAACTTTGACTGGGATGCGCCTTGCTATCCTGAGCATGAGTCCAATTGATTATGTAGGAATCATTACGCGAATAATTGGGGAGCCCGGGAGATTCCGTTTTTCTCAAAGAGTAACCCAGCCTAAAACTTCCATTGTACCTATATCTTTGTTTATACCTTAAAAAAGCATTTGCGCTCCAACTACCTCTGGTATAAATACTTCCGGTAAGTTGTAAATCAAAATGCTGACCCAAAGCAAAATAATATCCAATATTTTCCAAACCAAAGCCCCAGGACTCGGAACGCTCAAAGTCTCTCGGAAAAATAATTCCTGAAGATTGTCCTTTGCTAATCGGAAAAAAACCAAAGGGCAGCCACAGAGGAGTAGGCACACCTGCAATTTCGAGATTGGATGGGCCGACGACGACGATTTTATCCGGGATAATTTTTTGTTTATTACTTCGAATACCGTAGTGGGGATGATCATGATCGCAGGTGGTAAAAAGAGAATTAGAACTGTAAATGACATCGTCCTCTTCATTTTCTTCCTTTTCTCCACCTTTCATGGAAAGTTTGGTGATGCCACTATGGATGTGCAATCCCTCCTGAAAAGTACGCCCCTGATAAACAATCCCTTTTCTCGTTTTAAAATTATAGCGCATTTTTTGGGCGGAAAAGTTTTGATCTTTCTCAAAGAAGGTAGGTTTTCCGGCTATCTTTCCGGTGCTGTCCGGGAAGCTTTCTGCGGTTACAATATTATCTTTCATATCAAAAATAATATACCCTGCTTGTAATTTTAATTCCTGATAGGTGACTTCCGCTGCACCGAAAAGATGGACTTGCTGATTTACAATGTCGTACCACATAGAGTCTTTGGCCTGGTAACTGATAGGAGCCTCAAAGGTATCTTTGGAAACTTTGTATGGTAGTTTTTGCCTGACCCGACTAAAGGTTTGGGCGCTATCGCCTGGTAGTGAATCAACTTCCGCAAGGATAGTGTCCACTTGTAGGGAATCGGATTCCTGAGCAAATAGTCCGGATGGAACTCCCAAAACCAGCAAAAGGAAAAATATGTAATAATTGTTATTCAAATGAGTTGAAATTACCTGATGCAAATGTAATTATTCCAAGTTCAAATTGTTAGATTAGGATTGGATTTTACCTATTATACCATAATAGACCCATGAAAATTACAACAGGGTTAGTTTATTTAGTGATTTTTAGAAAACTTTAACACAAGTTTAAAAATTGAGGAATTATAAGGAAGTGGATAAAGCTTTCCTGAAATTATAAGGAAAATTCCCAAAATGGCTTTATTATTGTTGTTTCGTAAGCATCTTACCAAAATCACCGACTCCATATTTTTATCAAATTAAAAATTTTTTACTTTGAAAATTTTATATACCTTCTTCGTTATTGTCGGGTCTCTCTTCCTGCTTAGTAGTTTTTCTCCTTCAGAAATCAGACCAGAGGCTGAAGAAGCTGCGGAATTTATTTATCCGCTTCGTCATGAATTTCAAAAACCATCCACTGCTCCTTTTAGCAAGGTGGTCATTGATGCTGGTCATGGCGGGAAGGATAATGGCTGCAATCACGGCCATACAAAAGAAAAAGATATTGTTTTAAGTATAAGTAAAAAACTGGGACGTTATATTCAAACGAATATGCCTGGTGTGGAAGTGATATATACAAGAGAATCAGATGTGTTTGTACCGCTGCACAAAAGAGCTGCTATCGCCAATAATCGCAGAGCGGATCTTTTTCTTTCTGTACATTGTAATATATTTAAAAATTCATCCGTTCGAGGTACGGAAACCTATGTGATGGGAATTGATGAAATTCCGGAAAATCTGGCTTTAGCCAAAAGGGAAAACGAAGTGATTTATTTGGAAAATAATTATACACAGTATTATAATGGGTATGATCCTAATACCGAAGTCGGGCACATGATCATGTCAATGTATCAGGATGCCTATCGGGATCAAAGTATCCGCTTTGCAGAAATGCTGGAAAAGAGCTTCAATGCAAGGGCAGGGAGAAAAAGCCGGGGCGTAAAAGAGGCGGGGTTTGTTGTTTTAAAAGAAACAGTCATGCCAAGTGTTTTGATCGAAACAGGGTTTTTGTCCAATCCTCAGGATAAGGCTTTTTTGCAATCTTCCTCAGGTCAGGATAAAATGGTACAAGCCATTTATTCCTCTGTCAGAGAATACAAATCTGCTTTGGAGACGGAGGCAATTGCCAACTATCAGCCATCACAACCTGTTTATAAATCTACTCCTAAACCAAGAAGAACAGAAGTAGCCAAAACTCGTCCATCTAATTCACAAAATAATTATTCAAATACAACTTCTACTGTTATATCTTCTGCTAAACCTTCTGAGCCGGAAACTGTTTCCTTTAAAATTCAGTTGGTTTCCTCTCCTTCAACTTTAGTTACCAATGGTGGTCGCTGGCAACAGGTTCCACATCTGGAATACAAATGGGAGGGAGATAAATACCGCTACTACGCAACCGGATATTCTTCCTATTATTCCTGTATAGAAGGTTGGAAGGATTTGAAATCCAAAGGGTTCAACGGAGCGATAATTGTCGCTTTTAAAGGTCAGCAAAAAATTAGTGTAACGGAAGCCCGAACATTATTGAATCAGTAATATATGAATCGTTTCTCTGCGTTAAATCGTCCTGCCCTAATCAATGAATTAAAAGAAAACGAATACGATGTACTTATAATTGGTGGTGGTGTAACCGGTGCAGGGATTGCTCTGGATGCAGCTACTCGTGGCATGAAGACGGCCTTGTTTGAAATGAAGGATTTTGCCTGGGGTACCAGCAGCCGTTCTACAAAACTTATCCACGGGGGACTTCGTTATCTCAAGCAGTTTGAGTTGGGACTGGTTCGGGAGGTCGGTACAGAACGCGCCATCGTACATCAAAATGCCCGCCATATTGTTCTACCCGAAAAAATGTTATTGCCAATAGTCGAAGGAGGATCACTTGGAGGTTTTATGACTTCGATGGGGCTTTGGGTTTATGATTTTCTAGCAGGGGTGGACGATGATGAAAAACGCAAAATGCTTTCCAAAGATAAAACGCTGGCTTCCGAACCCCTGCTGCGGAAGGATATTGTAAAGGGAGGAGGTTTGTATTTTGAATATCGTTCAGATGATGCCCGACTCACCATTGAGATTGTAAAAAAAGCTGTGGAGCAGGGTGCTTTATGTTTGAATTATTCTAAAGTTATAAAATTTTTATATAAAAATAATAAAATAGAAGGACTCGTGTTTGAGGATACCCTTACGGGAATTCAACACGAAGTAAAAGCCAAAAGGATCATCAATGCGACCGGCCCCTGGGTGGATAAAGTGAGGAAGATTGATGAGGAAAAATTGAATGGGAAAAAATTACATTTGACTAAAGGGGTTCATTTGGTGATTCCGTATGAAAAATTGCCGCTTCAACAATCTGTTTATTTTGATGTGGAAAATGACAGTCGAATGATCTTTGCTATTCCAAGAGGAAAAATAACGTATGTCGGAACAACAGATACGAATTATTCAGGGAAAACCGGGCATCCACAAACAACTCTGGCAGATGTTGAATATGTTTTGGAAGCCGTAAATTTTATGTTTCCGCAAAATAAAATTACGGTGGAAGATGTCGTTTCTTCCTGGGCGGGATTGCGGCCTCTCATCCATGAAGAGGGAAAAGATCCTTCTGAATTATCTCGCAAGGATGAAATCTTTTTGTCAGATAATGGATTGGTTTCTATTGCCGGAGGAAAGCTTACAGGTTATAGAAAAATGGCCGAACGCGTAATGGATTTAGTTGTGCAGCAGATAGAAAAAGCACACCCCGATTTGGATTTTCCAGATCGATGTCAAACTAAAAATGTACGGGTTTCCGGAGGAGATTTCGAGAGTCAGGAAGCATTGTTTCAATATATAGAAAAAAAGCAGGGCGAGTGTACTCAGATTCAGGCTCCTCCTGCAATCATTAAGGATTTGGTTTTTAAATATGGAACGAATACGGATATTATAATAGAACGCGCTTTTGAAATTTACCCGGAAACCGATGATCCGGTCAGGCGATTGCATCTGGCGGAGGTGTGGTATGGCGTGCATTTTGAGATGTGCCATTCCCTGAGTGATTATTTGATACGCAGAACGGGGCGATTGTATTTTGAGCGTCCTGAATTAGAAAAATTATATCCGTTTTTGGCTGATGTGATGGGGGAGATACTGCAATGGACGGAGGAAGAAAAGGAAAAGCAGTTGAAGGATTTTGAAAAATCTTATGCTGAAGTGCTTGATTTTTGCTAAGGGATGAGAAAATAATAAAGTACACAACTATACTTGTTCTTTTTTACCTAGG
>JAHDCK010000527.1 GCA_020629915.1 Saprospiraceae bacterium | reverse complement strand
AAAAATCGTGGTTTTCGTGTAACCTTTTTGGCTTTTTGGGCATATATCCCTGAAGGCCCCTGCGGTCTGTTTTTTAAATTCTAATTATATTATTAAACTAAATGAAATTTTCTATGAAAAGTACTTTGCTTGGATTTTTGACTTTGTTGTTCTTTGCCAATTTTCCCCCGGCGTCCACGGGCGTGGCGGGAGACAATTACGAAATCAAACGCGTAAAGGAGCGAAGCGATTACACCAGCTACGAGGTGTTGTGTACCGACTGCGGGAAGTACATCACCCTCTACGAGAAAAACGGTAAAGTGAGCCGGGGCGATTCCATGTGGTATGATACCTATCGTTCGGTTTCCTCAGCGGCCTACAACGAGTGCCGGAAGAAGTGTGATTAAACAAAGAGACAGCTTTTTTTTGTTATTGAAAAAGGGTAGGCCAGGGTTTTGGTCTGCTCTTTTTTTGTATATAAAAATTAGACCATTTTGCTGGCAGCTCCCTCCTTTAATGCTCTTGGTTTTCGGTTTAGAATTTTCCAGACCAGTGTATCATTTTCCTGTAATTGTTCCACATGATCATAGTCCTGAAGTTGTTCAGAAGAAAGACCTTTGATATCGGGCTTTTCATATAAATATAAATTATAAGAATAATGAAGGAAATATTCATTACTTAGAGAATCTTTTTGAGGGACAGGTTGATCAATCTCAAAATAAGGCTCCATGCTAAATCTAAATCCTTCTTGGTTCACCATTTGCAGTCCTATCTGCTGAGACCATTGCCGTATATCAGATTCGTGAATAAGCGGAGCTTCTTCACATCTCATCAATTCATTATTCTCATAAATAAATCGAACAGTCAGTCTATTTGGAAGTTCATCCTCCCATTCGGTTTTTGCTTTGCTTAACCAAATACTGATAGTAACCATCAGGACAGAAATACCTATGAGTGGGTCAATGAAATCTTGCCACCAATTAAGTCCGGTAAAGAAATTATTAAATATATGTTTATTGGCTTCTCCTTGGGTGTGGATTATGAAATACGAGCAACCCAGAAAAATAATCAGGGCGATTAAGATTTGATATGTTTTGTTCTTATATATATGAAAATTCCAAAATATTACAGCTAAAAGATAAATAGCAGGAATGAGGAAGAAAAGCAGTGTCATATTATTGGTTTTTGTAAGGTGGCAGAATGAGCTGTTCCGGTTTTTTAGTTATAATTATAAATGAAAAATACGAAAATTAGTTCCGAAAATAAAAAATCCTGCCTTGAATTTTCAAGGCAGGAGACAAGTAGAGGTGGAATAATTTACATACTATTTTATTTTATCAATAAAATTTTTGATACCGTTTTTTTCTAAAATTTCAGATCTGTCCAAAACTGCGACATTGTTTTGGATAGCTCGGTCATAATAGCGGCTATCTTTTTGCTGAGTATCTTTAGTGCGGTAATTGCTTAAGGAGAATAAAAAGGCTTTGGCATCAGAACCCAGGCTTTCGTCCAGCGCACCCAGTTTGTATATCGTGTTATTAAAATCCCGAATTTTGGTCAGGCCGGTCTTGCACTCTATTACATATAGTGTGTTGTTATAAGTAAAAACCACATCAAATTCATTTTGGACCGTGCCAGACTTAATGATTACACCCGTTCCAATTTGATGATCTAGTAAGTTTAGGTTAGATTTTATAAACGTATATATATATTCCTCAAACCATCCGCCGATTAAATATTGTTTTTCCGGAAGTGAGAGTTTCCCTTTTTTCTGAAGTGGAAACTGGATAGTCTCCAAAAATTCTTTCAGCCCCGCAATGCGTTGAATGGGAATCGGACGATTGTTATCTTTAAAAAAACGCAATGCCTCCAGGATTTTATATCCTTTGAAATTTTTAAAAACACCTTGTGTAAAGGCAGCAAAAAAGCTACGGGTGTAATCCGGATCTGTAGAGATCAGACGATTCATCAGGGAGCGGTTGGAGATGGGGATGCGATGACAACGCAGATATTCCTCTACACCAATCTGGTAAGTGAAAGTTTTATCAATTCGTTCCGGGTGCAATTCCGTATAAAGATTCGACTGAATAGGTAGATATATGATTTTACTTTTTTTATATTCGATAAAAAATTGATAGATGGCCAGCGACATGATTTTTGTGCCGCCTGTGACGTTTACCACATATTCATCCCGTTTGGATAATTTCATTTTTTCTAACTCGGC
>JAHDCK010000087.1 GCA_020629915.1 Saprospiraceae bacterium | reverse complement strand
CGGGGCGCTGCCCCTCAAAAATCCTTATGTCAGTGACATTGCCCTGAAACTGTCATGCAAAGCCTTGACATTCACCGGACACAAGCAACCAGCAGGCTTTATTTTGCTATTTAAATTGATTACTTGCCTAACTTAGCCAAGTCGCGACTGCTAGTAACGACTTGAATGTAAAATAACTAATTTTATATAAATAAAAAATTAACCCAACGGCGGCCACTCCAGCGTTCCACACAAAACCGCACCTATCAACATCAAGGTAATCGCCCAATATCCCCAATGCAATAAATTATACTTCCAACTCCGTCTTTCAAACAATGAATTGATCCCGAAAAGCGGCAAGGCAATCAACACCGAAGCTAATAATCCATGAACCGCCCCATGACCGAAGGAGCGATAATAACTCCCGTAAGCCGACATAAAATTATTGACATCCTGAATGGCTTGTGGTGTCCAGGTGCCCGGCGCATCCGGCGACATAGCAGAGGAAGCGACTCCGTGCTGGTGAATAAAAACAGGCGTCAAAGCCAGGCATAAAAAACAACTAAACAAATAAGCTACCCCAAAAATCACCAGAGGATTACCTTTTTTCAGCGTTTCCTCCGTAAACCCATTCAGGTTCATCCAATATGATCCAAGCACTTTTGGGTGATAATAAATAGCACCAACCACCATTGGGATAAGCGCAGCGACGAGATACATGTACCAGTTTGCAGGCATAATAAATTGATTTGAATTAAAAAAAAGGGAACAGTTTAAAGGTATAAAAATTCCTTGTTTTGCCCATAATTTATTTTAAATTTACAAAGTTTGATTTTAAAAATAATTATTTTAATATGAGTAATAAATCATTGCAATTGTACTGGAAGAAAAATTTGAGATACTTGCTCATTCTGTTGAGTATTTGGTTTTTCGTTTCCTACGGCTGTGGCATTTTATTCGCCGAATACCTCAATCAATTTTCCCTTGGCGGATTCCCCCTCGGATTTTGGTTTGCCCAGCAAGGGTCTATTTACGTTTTTGTAATACTTATTTTCGTATATGTTTATCTAATGAATCAGCTAGACAAAGAATTCGACGTAAACGAAGATTAGATGAAATTAAATTATTGAACCATTGTACCATTGAATTATTGAATTATTGAATTATTGAATCATGGAAGTACAAACCTGGACATTACTCATAGTTGGAATAACTTTTTTATTATATATAATTGTTGCAATTTGGGCGAGAGCCGGATCGACAAAAGAATTTTATGTAGCAGGAGGGGGCGTCTCTCCACTAGCCAATGGCATGGCCACGGCGGCCGATTGGATGTCGGCAGCTTCCTACCTAAGCATGGCCGGATTGATTTCCTTTATGGGCTATGGTGGTTCCCAATACCTGATGGGCTGGACGGGCGGATATGTTTTACTCGCTTTGATGCTCGCCCCTTACCTCCGAAAATTTGGAAAATTTACCGTACCTGATTTTATTGGTGAACGCTATTATTCCAGCCAGGCGAGGTTAGTCGCATTAATTTGTGCCATATTTGTTTCTTTTACCTATGTAGTCGGACAAATGAAAGGTGTCGGCGTGGCCTTTGCCCGGTTTTTGGAAGTGCCGTTTACCACCGGGATTTTAATCGGCATTGGCATCGTTTTTTTCTATGCCGTTTTGGGTGGAATGAAAGGCATAACGTATACGCAGGTCGCCCAATATTGCGTTCTGATTTTTGCCTTTACCGTTCCTGCCATTTTTATTTCCCTGCAAATGGTTGGCAATCCCATTCCCCAAATCGGCATGGGCGGTACCCTGGAAAATGGAACCTATCTCCTTGAAAAACTCGATCAGCTCCACACCGATTTAGGCTTTGCTGCCTACACTTCGATGGGTATGAATGATCGGGTCAATCTCTTTTTTATAACGGCGGCTCTAATGTTTGGGACGGCCGGACTGCCTCACGTTATCGTCCGGTTTTTTACCGTTCCCAAAGTGCGGGATGCCCGAAAATCTGCGGGCTATGCATTGCTCTTTATCGCTTTGTTGTACACGACTGCCCCGGCGGTCGCTGCTTTTGCCCGCACGAATCTCATCCAAACTGTCTCGGACAAAGAGTATGCGGAGATGCCGGCTTGGTTTACGAAATGGGAAACGGCAGAGTTATTAAAATTTGAAGATAAAAACGGGGACGGTCGTATTCAGTACCTCGCCGATGCTTCTAAAAACGAACTGGTTATAGACCGTGACATTATGGTTTTGGCCAATCCCGAAATTGCCAATTTGCCTTCCTGGGTGATTGCCCTGGTGGTGGCTGGAGGATTGGCAGCCGCCTTGTCAACGGCAGCCGGTTTGCTACTTGTGATTGCCACTTCTGTTTCACATGATTTATTAAAAAATTATTTAAAACCAAATATATCTGAACGTGGAGAGTTAATTGCTGCAAGAATTGCGATTGCCGTAGCGGTGATTGGTGCGGGTTTGGCTGGAATGAATCCGCCCGGATTTGTGGCGGAGGTCGTGGCATTGGCTTTTGGGCTGGCAGCTTCATCTTTTTTCCCGGCAATAATATTGGGCATCTTTGATAAGCGCATGAACAAGGAAGGAGCCATCACCGGAATGATAGTTGGTATTTTATTTACAACATTTTATATTATATATTTTAAACCACAATTAGGAGGGCCGGGTCTTCCCGAAAATTATTGGTTCGGAATCAAACCGGAAGGTATCGGAACCCTGGGAATGTTCTTAAATTTAATCGTCGCACTTGTCGTGAGTAGAATGACGGCTCCACCACCGGAAAAGGTGCAGCAAATCGTAGAAGATATTCGGATACCGAGGGGCGCAGGCGGAGCGGTGGATCATTGATTTTTTCCTTGGTTTATTTTTATCTTTGCGTTTTATTTTTTTGGAAAATGCACTTTGTTTATTTGAATTTTGACTGGCGTAGGTTGTACCTACGCCGAAACGTGTATAGAGGTTTTTAGCCTCTGTTTCGCAGGTTGGAAACCTGCTGACCTATTTCGGCGTAGGCGCAGCCTACGCCAGTCATTTTACTTTTATTTTAAGTTTGGCAACTAATCAAAAACAATCGCCGAATAAAGCAAGTCATCGTGTCCTGAAACTGTCAGGTGAGACACCTGACAGGAAAAGGTTCTTTCGTGTCAGGTGTTCCACCTGACACAAACAACCAGCATGTTTTTATATTATGTGATTTAAATTGATTAGTTGCTTACTTGCTTAAGAATTTAAAAAAAACTTTTACAATGTACTTATAAACAATGTTGTAAAGCATAATAAAACACAATAAAATATATGGATTTTAATTTGTTGGGAAAGTCCGGGAAGGAATTTCCGGCTAGCCCGGAGGAAGCACAGTTAGAAGTTTTTGAAAATGAATTTGGTGAACGGGATTTTTTGATTCAGTTTGAATGTTTGGATTTTACCTCTCTTTGCCCGGTGACAGGTCAGCCGGATTATGCCAAAATTGATATTCAATACACACCGGACGAGTTGTGTATCGAAACGAAATCCCTGAAATTTTACCTGCAATCTTTTCGCAATACCAAAGCATTTAATGAGAAAATTGTAAATACGATTTTAAACGATTTGATAGAAGCCTGCCAACCCAAATGGATGCGGGTCAAAGGTGCCTTTGCGGCCAGGGGCGGGATTAGCCTGACGACAATAGCCGAGCATCCTGCCTTAGATAAAACGAATCTTTAAATATGCGAAAAAAAGTAATTGTTTTACTGAGTGGCGGAATGGATTCGGTGACTGCGCTCTACGATGCTTTGGAAAATCACGAAGTCGTAGGTGCATTGAGTTTTGATTATGGTAGCAAACACAACCACAAGGAAATTCCTTTTGCAGTATTGCATTGTAAAAAAACAAATATTATACACCGTATTGTAAAGATGGATTTTATAAGTGAATTATTTAAATCTGACTTATTAAAATCAGGCGGCGATATTCCGGAAGGTCACTACGAAGCCGAATCTATGAAAGCAACCGTCGTTCCTTTTCGCAATGGCATCATGCTGGCGATTGCTTGCGGATATGCAGAGAGTTTGGAAGCAGAGGCCGTTGTCATTGGGGCGCATTCCGGGGATCATGCTATCTATCCCGATTGCAGAAATGACTTTATGGATGCTATGAGCCAGGCTATGCAAAACGGTACTTATGCCAAGGTGGAGTTGCTGGCCCCCTTTGTAGATATTGATAAAACAGCTATACTGAAAAAAGGCATTCAATTGGGACTGGATTACAGCCTGACCTGGTCTTGCTACAAGGGAAACGATTTGCATTGCGGAAAATGCGGAACTTGTGTGGAGCGTAAAGAGGCATTTGAATTGGCGGGAGTAGCAGACCCGACGATTTACAGTTAAATAAATATGTTTATGAAGAATATATTTAAATATTTTTTTGTATTAATGTGTTTCCTGTTGGCCTGGAGCTGCGGGGGTAGAGAAAACCGCAATGCTGAACTCAGTAAATTCGTTATCAAGTATTTAAAGGATAAATATAAGGAAGACTTTGTTGTAAGAGAGGTTCATTGGGTTTCCCGGCCTGCTAATTTATTTTCACAAAGTAACCACGCTGAAGTGAAATGCGAAAACCCAACCCGCTATCCCAATCATCTTTTCTATCTAATCGCCTACGATACCGATAATGGTTTTAAGGTTAATTCTGATGATTACCCCGAAGTTCGTCTTGCTGGCTTTTTGGAGAACCATTGGAAATATAATAAAATGGACCATACTTTTCGGATTGGTCGAGTAAGTATAGATAATAAACTCAAGGATAAGACATTGAATAAACCACCCAGAGAAGTGATTGAAAATTTTTCGGATGATATGATGCTGGATCTTTCTTTGGATTTATTGTTTAGGACGGGAAAGACCAAAAAAGATTCAATAGTAGAGGCGGTAGGTGCAGTCATTGATTTTTTAAATACAAATAAAATTAATAAATTTAATCTTAGAATGAATACTTTTGTAGATCCCCAATACAAAATCAAAACCTCTGAATTGATGAAGAGCAATCGGATGAAATTATTTGGAGAAAAGTATTCTTATGACATTGCCTCCCTGAAGGAAGTTCAAAATACAGATCATTTTTATATTAGTATGGGCAGAGAACAATTTCAGGAGTATTTGACGGAAGAGGAAAAGTTGCTTCCAAAAAAATATTTGGAAAAAGTCAGGAAGGATTCAATTGTGTTGGAATGAAAATTCTACGAAGGTGAATTTTATAAATTTAAATAATTTTATTTTAAACACGGGTTTACGCTTTCACTACAACCCCTTCGGAGGATTAACCGATGAGGAATTGAATGAGGTTTTGGTTGCTCGCCCTTTTACTCAAAAGTTGATCCGTGAAATTCCAAGTGCCCCGGACAAGGTGATAGAATTTGTAGGAGCAAAGGGGAGAGGGAAGACCAGCCACTTGCGATTTATTAGTAAAAAATTTCCGGAATACCCTGCTTTTTTTCTGGACGGTCAAACCAAATTTTCAGTCCTTGAATCTATTCAGTCATCGGTTATTTTTATAGATAGCATCCATCATTTATCTCTTTTTAATATAATTTAATTGTATAAAACAAAAAATACAATTATCTTAACTTCTCATACTTCCAGAAGACTAGAGTGTTGGCTGGCTGGACGGATTTTTGAATCTCACTCCTTTGAGGGAATAGATATTGAAACTTTGTCTATGTTGATAAGGCATCGAATTTCCCTGGCAGCTCAGATACCCGCCGGAGAGGTAAAAATCAATACCCAGTTGTTGCATCAACTTATTGGAATTTTCAAAGATGATTACAGAGGAATTTTAAATTTTTTATATGATAAATTTTTTGAATTAAATCGATAAACCCAAAAACCAAAATGGATTATTTCATGTATTCTGATGTTCGGTTGACAACGCCGATGACGGATGAAGGATTTGCATTGCGTCAAAAAATCCGAGGGGAAGTGTCCTTCATTCCCAAGGAGGATGTTTTGGTGAAAGAGTTGGGCTTTAAGTTGTTGTTTGAGTTGCGAGGGCGATGTTATGGGAAGTCCGAGGTCGTACATCAGGAAAAACTAGCAGATGGGGATCGCCTGATGAAAGGTGAACGATATACTTTTCCTATTGAATTTTCTTGTGAACACAAGGAATCTTTTGTTGGAAAAAATGCCAGTTATTTATATAAAATTGAACCCTATGCTTTGCCGTCCAAGGAAGTAAAAAGAGGCATAGTCAGAAATATTACGGATAAATTAGGGATGACCAAAACTACTTTGGAACCTTTTTTTATTACCTTTTATCATCCCGGAAAACCCAGAGTCAGGCATAAGGGGCAACCTTTTTACTTTGGTACCTACCTTTCTTTTCTGATTGTATTAATTTCTTTTATCCTTCCGCTATGCATTGCACACTTTATGTTAGAAGTAAATTTTTTATATGGATTAATTCCTGGTGTGATTGCACTATTTGTAGGTTTAGTTCAATATTTATTTTCTTTATATTTTGTTGGAAAAACATCTGTTTATTTTCAAAATGAAGATTATAATGAGTTTACGATCATCCTGGAAAATGAAAAGAACTGGAAGGGAGTTGCGGATATGCAAGTCTGGTATCAGCTGATGGAGCGTGTGGAAGATAAACGGGGTACAAGCACTTCTGTGAGCGTGAATACAATATATACTTCAATTTCTTATGTTGAATCGGCGCCCTTTGAAGAGGATTTTTTGATTCATTTGCCCTGCCCGGAGGGATATCCAACTTCTCGCAAATTTGGGGATGGAGAATTATATTATATTTTAAAAATTAAAATAAAATCCAAGCATTTTTTTAGTTATGAACAGGAAGAAAGGTTTGAAGTATATAAGGAGTTTTAAATGAATTTCTGTCGATTAATTTTTACTCCTCCTCCGGGTTTTTCCGAATGATAAAACCGGGCCGCCCTTTGACTTCCTCAAAAATTCGCCAAATATATTCTGCCAGAATTCCCATGCAAAACAAAATCAAACCGGAAAAAAAAGTGATAATAATGATCGTACTTGTCCACCCGGGAATGGAAAAACCAAACAACTTATCGTCCAGAAAAAATTTGGCGTAAGCCACAATTGGAATCATAATCAATGAAAAAACAAAACTCATCAACCCCAGATAAGAAATCAATTTGATGGGAAAAGAAGAAGACGTAAAAAAAGTATCCGTTGCCAATCGCCATTTTTTCTTAAAGGTCCATCGGGATTTTCCGTCCGTTTTTGGGCGGGGGTGAGGGATGAAAACCGGATCAAATCCAAGGCGAAGGGCTTCTACCATAATAGAAGTATTGATAGGATGTATTTTGGTATTGATTATATCAATAACTTCCCTGTCTGCCAGAAATCCATCGGCTCCTCCCGGCGGAAAAGTCACATCGGAAAAAGCATTCATAATGGAGTAATACATATTGGAGAAAAAATCGTTTATCATGCCGTCATCCCTGGAAGAACGATAATCCACGATGAGTTGGTGGCCCTGTTCCCAGAGTCGGTACATTTTAACGACGAGGTCAAGCGGTCGCTGCAAATCGTCCGGAACAAAAACAGCACACCCGCCTTCACAAACAGACAGCCCTGCAAATTTGGAGTAATTCGTTGTATAGTTTCTACTGAGTTGGTAGGCCTTGATCCGTGGATTTTTTTTGGCAAGTTTCCGGGCAATTTCGGGAGAATCATCCTTTGAACCGTCATCCATGATGATGAGTTCTACGGGAATATTTTCATTGTCCATATAATCCAGTATCTCCTTGGAAACAGAATCCAATCGACTGCTGCTAAAATACGATAGCAAAATCACGGATAGCATTTTGTTTGTACGAGGCATGCTGCAAGATGCAAATTTTTGATTTAAAATCCGTTAATTTGTTCCTTAATTCAGGGGTTTCTTTTAAAAAATAAGGATCTGATACTGCGACCGCTCTGCGGTCGAAAATCCCATAAAGCTTTCGGGCAAACCAACTGTGACCGCTCTGCGGTCATCAGAAATGCAATGATCGCAGAGCGGTCACAGTATTTTTTTATAAGAAAACCCTTTTCCTGAATTTTATGTTTAAAATATGTCAAAAAAATTAATTATTAGCGGGATGCACCGCAGCGGAACTTCTCTTTTGTCCAATTGGATGATACAATGCGGACTGGATATGGGTCGCTATCTGGCCGGGGCGACGCCTAGCAATGTCTTGGGTCATTTTGAGGATATTGAGTTTTTGGAGTTCCACGAAAAATTGCTGCGACACAACGAAACGAATCTCTACCAGGGCGAAGGGACTCCTTTGGAGTGGAATGACTTTCACGAGGCGAAGGCCAAAAGTTTGGTTTATTTAAAAGACCTTTTATCAAAAGATCAATGGGGGTTTAAGCAGCCCAGAGCTGCTTTGTTTTTTCCCCTTTGGCTCAAAATTATCCCGGACGCATTTTACCTGCTTCCGTATCGCCATTATAATCAAATAGTAGGTTCTTTGTATAATAGAGAATACAATAAGTTGGCTAGAAAAAATCCGGCGGAAAAAGTGCCAGCCCTACAGGAAGATTTTAAAAATAGAAAAAAAGATATACAAAATAGTTATCTGTCAATGTGGATTCGGCACAATCAGGAGGTGTTGGACCACGTAAGACACATTGATGAAAATCAATATTGTATTTTTCCAATAGAAGAAATTTTATCGAGAGGAGAGGAGTTGTATGATAGAATAACGAATGATTGGAATTTTAATTTAAATGAAATACCTGTAGAAAAATTATATCAGAAAAAATTAATGGGAAGTTATGAGTTGGAAGGCTTGGATGATCAGTTAGTTGAAAAGGCAAATATAATATATGATAATTTGCAAAAATTTAAATAAAAAAGCAGGACAAAAATTTGCCCCGCTTTTTTAATAAAAAAATAAAATTTAAACTAATATTTTATTTGCCCCAGTCAAACCCGAATTTAAAGGTGACTTCTCCAAATGGGGCGGAAAGATCTTTGTCACTTACATTGGCAAAATCGCTACCATCAATAAATCGATAGCCACCGCCAATACCCAATTTAAACCAACGGAATACATTAACCTCCGCTCCGAGATAAGGCTCTACTACAAAAACATTTTCGCCGTTAATTTCCCGGAAGGAGCCAGAAGTACGTTCAAAAATTTCACCTCCACCAATTAATACTTTTGTATTAATATGTAACGGAAGATGAGATTTGTAGGTATAACCAATTATTCCACCGGCATAATCCATCCCGTAACGACTTTCTTCCTGATTATCAAAACTAAACTGGAGGTCATTTACGGTAGAACCGCCACCTCCGCCAATAAAGACGGACTTGTTAAAAACAAGCCCTCCAAACCCTTTGGAAATAGAAGAGTAATCCCCATTGACCTGGGACATTTGAACATCCCATCCGCCCCATACACCTGTCAGGCGAATTTGGGAGTCACTAAAAATAGTGCGATCCCGTTGGGCAAAGAGATTAGAACTCAAAAGTGCTATAAAAAGCACCAGAAAGATTGACTTTTTCATGATTTAGATTTTAGTTGATTGTTCGCCAATATTGACGATAGTGTTTCCCTGCAAATTTTAGGCAAAAATTAATAAAATGCCAATTTTCTGTCCAACTTAACGTGACTTTAACGCCAATCTTCGACTGATAAACAGATTTTATCTATAAAATAACCACTCGTTTGGCATCAGTCAGCTTTCCATCCAAAAATAATTGTACAACATAAATCCCGTTGGATAATTTTAACCCGTTTTTATCTAAATGGGTTACGCCTAAATCATGTTGCCCGGCTATGAAATTTTGAGCAGGAGAATCCTGAACAACTTTTCCGTTTACATCGGAAATTTTTACTTGAACCTGATGATTATCTTTTATAAAAAACCGAACCTGGCCTTGCTCCCGAAGCGGGTTAGGCAGAATATTTTGAATGCCGGATCGATTAGATTTTGGGTCACGGGTATTATCAATAATCGGAGCTGCATCCAATGAAACATCAAATACCCCGTGCAAATATCCATCACTATCAGTTGTCAGAGGAATAATGCGTTCAGCGGCTGTGGGGTCAGAGGCCCAGGGATCGATGGGTATGCTGGTGTCCCCCTCGAAGTAAAGTTGGGTGGTAAGTTCCGGGCTATTGGCTCCTTGAAATTTGAAGTGAATATGCCTCGGACGAAATTGCGCGCCATTTAAATATTTTCCGGGTAGAATGGTTTCGATAGAATAACTACCCTGAGCATTAGTCTTGGTTACGCCTCGGTAATTAAAACCGGAGTTGTCATACGCTCCTCCGTCATCGGCTTGCCAAACATCTACAACGGCATCGGGCAGCGGGGTTTCACAGTCATTATAATAAACCGTTCCCGTCAAAAAGAGCAGGGTGCCGGGTGCGCCGTCCGGATAAATTTTCATCCTGTCCGGGGCATTAGGAGTATAAAACGGACCCTGAATATCAGAAGTAGTCGGGTCGCATTCGGGATTGGTTGTATTGCAGGCTTTAGATTTTATAATGGGCCAGAATGGAGCGAAACCTGTTAATGCTCCGATTTTTAAAATTTTTCTTCTTTTCATGGTAGAATAACTTTCTTTCCTATACGATTATTTCAGGAATTGGGTTGCTTGTATTTTTTAAGTTACAATTTTTTATGATATCATGCAGGAGTTGTACTAAATACACTGTGTAAAAAGGTATTTATAAAATTAAAAGCAAGATGACTGGCGTAGGCGCAGCCTACGCCGAAATGCTAAGTTATTTTTTACACAGTGTTAAAACCTAGGAGTATATTTAATTTTAGGTTTTTTAAAATATTTAAGGTTGTTTTTAGTCCTGGCGGAGCTCATTTTTGCAAAACACACTTTGCCAAACAAAAAAAGCGGAATTCCAGTATTGAAATTCCGCTTTTGTATATTTTATACTTTCGTATATTAGCTTTTCTTGACCATTTTCTTCTCCTTGATTCTGGCTTTCTTACCCACCAGTTCACGAAGATAGTACAACCGGGCGCGACGTACTTTACCGTATTTTACCACTTCAATTTTTACAATTGCCGGGCAGGCCATTGGGAAGATACGTTCTACACCAACACCGTTTGAGATTTTGCGAACGGTAAAGGTTTTGTTTTTTCCGTGTCCTTTAATTTGAATAACATCACCGCGGAAAATCTGTACCCGCTCTTTAGCTCCCTCTACAATTTTGTACCTTAATGTTGTCGCCAGGGTTGAAAGAAGGAAAATCATTGCCTCCCAACATTTGCTCCTGCACGAATTGTATCTGATTCATCGTAAATTCTTTTTTGGCTTTTAAAATGTCGGGCAAAGATACGCTAACTATTTTTAATAGAAAAGAAATTTTAATAATATTTTTCTATCGAAATTTAACCAAAAATAAAAAGGATGTTTTATCTATAAAAGATTGATAATCAATTTATTATCATAATTCAGCTCGACTTTTTTGTTTTTTAATTTTGGATGATCAAGCATCCAGTGAGCTAATGGAGAAATGACTTCGTCATCAATTGCCCGCTGCAATGGCCGGGCACCGTAGCGTTCATCAAATCCCGCCTCGGAAATAAATGCCACTAATTCCGGTGTAAATTGCAATTGAATTTTCTTTTTAGCAAAGCCTTCTCTTTGGTTCAATGCTTCCAGTTCTTTGAAGGCGATTTTCTCAATGACTTTTTTCCCAAGCGCATTAAATGGAATGATGCCGTCTACCCGGTTGACAAATTCCGGTCGAAAATGCTTGGAAATCGCCGATAGATACTGAGCAGATTTATCCGTTTTGCTTTGACCAAATCCCAGTGACTTTCTATTGGAGGCACCGAGGTTAGTCGTCATGATAATTATCGTATTTCTAAAATTTGTAATGCGTCCAAAGGCATCCACAATAAAACCTTCGTCCAATACATTCATCAGGGCATCAAAAATGGAAGGATGTGCCTTTTCTACCTCATCCAAAAGCAACACCGAAAACGGCCTTTCCCGGATTTCCTGCACCACCTTTCCCGGATGGCGTCCCTGACCGATGAACCGGCTTATCATTCCGGGATACTGAAACTCACTCATATCTATCCGGATGAGCGGAGATTGGGTTTGACCTTTGCCGAAAAAATATTGGGCGAGTGCTTTTGCACTAGCCGTTTTTCCTACACCAGTTGGCCCTGCAAAAATGAGGGTGGAAATGGGTTTGTAGGGATTATTGAGTCCGGCCTTGAATATTTTTACAATATTACATAACTGGTTAACAGCTGGCTCCTGACCGATGATTTGACCTGAAAAATAATCATATAATTCTTTTTGGTCTAGTAAAATATCATCGCGCAAAAACAAGCGGGGCAATCCCGTTTGTTCTACAAAATTTTCTATTATATGATTGGGTTTAATTTCTTTTTTCTCTTCAATTTTTGCTTTGCTGACACAAGTACCCAAAAAGCGAACGGCCTTTCCCGGAAAACTTTCGTAGGGGAAATATCGGTGCAACAATCGATAACTCAATTCAATACTTTGATGGGGTATTTTTATTTTTAAATTGGAATCACTGTAGTCGGCAAATTTATTTAATATATTAAAAATCTTTTCTTCTTGCAGCTCTGGTATTTTTACTATTTGAAAATTCTCGACAAAGCCGGGAAGTAATCTGCGGATACTTTCCAGCTCAGCCGGAGTAACTTCTCCGATGAGTTGAATTTGATTTTGATGTAAAAAATTGACCAGGAAAGCGGCTACACTATCTTCTGGTCCCTGGCCGCCAATTTGTAGTAACCGAATAAAATCCACCACCCACAAAACGCCATTGGTCGCCTGAAGATCACTAATAAGATCCTCTACTGTTTCCTGCCATTCGCCCAGATATTTGCTGGTGGCCGTGATGCGTTGCGGAATAATTTGCCAGAAAGTCATTTCCAATTGATTCTTCCGAACCGAGGAAGCAATTTTTCTGATGGCTGTTTTCAGGCAGGAACTTTTCCCGGAGCCGGACTTTCCTACGATGAGCAAATTGGCTCTTTGCTGGATCAGCTTGTCTACGATTTCCGAAACTTTATCTTCGAGTTCCCAGGCGGCTTCAGGGAAAGCACTGATATTTTTGGTCAATGCTTTTTGATAGGGATATTGTTCTGCCAACCGTGTTAAGGTATCGGATTTTCTTTTATAATTATTTCCTCCCCATTTGTTTTTTCGATGGGTATTTACCCTAAGGGTAATGGAATCGAGTTGAGGCGTTCCATGTCGAAGGAAGGCTTGCAATTCTTCAGGCGTTTTTTGATTGAGTTTTGTCCGGGCAAAGTGAGTGAGCAGGGAACTAAACTGCCGGGCATCGTAATAATAAAAACTTTCTCCAAGCGTGGGGAGATGACATTCGTAATAATTATTTTTATTTTCTCCATATATTGCAACTATGGGGATTTTTAAACTCTGAGTCAAAGGGTAGGAGCCGGTCTTTTCCTTATAGGTAGGGCGAATTTTTACCTCCGCAATTTTCAGCTTGGGAGCCAATAAACCCATGTAGGGGTAATAATTATTTTTTTTATAATATTTTTGCAAATACCCGGAAAGGGTTCCCTTGATTCCTTTTAGGTCGGTATCCATGACCTGGTACTCCGTTCCTACTAAAATACCCAGAACAACCTTTTCTTTTATTTTATAATATAATAAAGGGTATATTATATTTTCCATGGTTTAGTTTTAAGAAATATAAATTTTATTAGAATAAATACACTGTGTAAAAAGGTATTTATAAAATTAAAAGCAAGATGACTGGCGTAGGCGCAGCCTATGCCGCAACGCTCGTATAGGTTTTTAACCTGAGTAAGAGGAGGTTAAAAACCTCTAAAAACATTTCGGCGTAGGTGAAACCTACGCCAGTCTAAATGCTTTTATTTCAATTTGTATCGCAGACTTTAGTCTGCAACTCCGTCGTACGAGGCAGGCTAATTGAGTTTAAGAAATTAACCGACGAATTTTTAACCAAGCGTTGTGCCCTGTA
>JAHDCK010000526.1 GCA_020629915.1 Saprospiraceae bacterium | reverse complement strand
AAACAAAAATAGCCTATAATATTTTAAAAAACATAAACTCAAACAGCTTCTTAGAATTAGACGATAAATTTTAAAAAAATAAAATGCGAATTGTTATTCAGCGCGTTAGTCATGCATCCGTTACTATTGAAGGAAAAGTAAAATCTGCCATTCAATCCGGCATGCTCGTCCTGCTTGGAATTGAAGGTGAGGATACGGAGGAGGACATCCAATGGCTGACCAGAAAAATGACCAATCTCCGGATATTTAATGATGAAAATGGAGTGATGAATAAATCCCTGCTAGACGTTGGCGGAGATATTTTGCTTATCAGCCAGTTTACGCTTCATGCCAATACCAAGAAAGGCAATCGCCCTTCCTACATCCGGGCAGCCAAGCCTGATTTTGCCATTCCGATGTATGAGAAATTTATTGTTGCTCTGGAACAGCTGCTTGGAAAACCCATTGGAACGGGAGAATTCGGAGCAGATATGAAAGTGGAATTATTGAATGATGGCCCGGTGACGATCATCATTGATTCTAAAAATAAGGTATTTTAAATTATAATATAAAAATGACCATAAAAGAAGCTCAAACCATCGTGGATCAGTGGATCAACTCTATCGGTGTGCGTTATTATAATGAACTGACGAATACGGCTATCCTGACGGAGGAAGTCGGTGAGGTGGCTCGATTAATGGCTCGATTGTATGGGGAGCAGTCTTTTAAAACGGAGGAACAAAAGCAAAATGCTCCGGCAGAACTCGCTGATGAAATGGCGGATGTGCTATTCGTCCTTATTTGCCTGGCGAACCAGACGGGCATAGATCTCACTGATGCTTTGCGCAAAAATCTGGATAAAAAAACCAAGCGAGATGCGGATAGACATGCGAATAATGAGAAGTTGAAGTAGGGTTTTTAATTTTTACTTCATAAAATTTCCCGCTACAAATCCTTATCTTTACACTTGAATGAAAACAAAGCGAACCTCAATTTTTAATGCCTTAACATTTTAAAAAATGATATTTCAATTAAACGAAGAACAACTCGCGGTTCGCGAAGCAGCGCGGGAATTTGCACAAAACGAACTAAAGCCAGGAGTTATAGAAAGAGATTCTAAGATGACCTATCCTACGGAGCAGGTTCGTCAAATGGGAGAATTGGGTTTCCTGGGGATGATGGTCAGCCCGGAATACGGCGGCGGCGGAATGGATACAATTTCCTACGTGCTGGCGATGGAGGAAATTTCTAAAATAGATAATTCCTGCTCCGTGATCATGTCCGTTAATAACTCGCTGGTTTGCTGGGGATTAGAAACCTACGGAACGGAAGAACAAAAGCAAAAATACCTGACCAAGCTCGCTACGGGGGAATGGATCGGGGCATTTTGTCTGTCTGAGCCAGAGGCCGGAAGTGATGCGACCTCTCAGCGTACGACCGCCATCGATATGGGCGATCATTACCTGCTGAACGGAACGAAAAACTGGATTACGAATGGCGGTTCGTCAAAAGTTCATCTTGTGATGGCGCAGACAGATGCCGATAAAGGACACAGGGGTATCAACTGCTTTATCGTGGAAACGGATTGGGACGGTGTGAGTGTTGGTGCGAAGGAAGATAAGCTGGGGATTCGCTCCTCGGATACGCATACGATCATGTATTCTGATGTGAAAGTGCCCAAGGAAAATCGCATTGGGGAAGATGGTTTTGGGTTTAAGTTTGCGATGAAAACGCTGGGCGGCGGACGGATTGGAATTGCTTCTCAGGCGTTGGGAATTGCTGCCGGGGCGTATGAGTTATCTGTGGCTTATGCCAAGGAGCGGGAAGCTTTCGGCAAGCCGATTGCCAAGCATCAGGCTATTGCTTTTAAGCTGGCGGATATGGCCACTGAAATTGAAGCAGCGCGATTGTTGGTGCATCAGGCGGCCTGGTTGAAGGATCAGCATTTGGATTATACCAGTGCCGGATCGATGGCAAAATTATTTGCTTCGGAGACGGCGATGAAAACGACGGTGGAAGCGGTTCAGATTCACGGAGGGTATGGTTTTGTAAAGGAATATCACGTAGAGCGACTGATGCGGGATGCGAAAATTACTCAGATTTATGAGGGGACTTCCGAGATTCAGCGGTTGGTGATTTCCAGAAATGTATTGAAAGGACAATTATATGTGCCTAAGGTGATTCCGGTGACGAGTTTGGCGCATTGATTTTCCAGGAATGTGTCAGGTGGGACACCT
>JAHDCK010000525.1 GCA_020629915.1 Saprospiraceae bacterium | reverse complement strand
GGATTTCAAAAAAGGGTATACGATATTATTTAATAAAAAAGGTGCTTTTACATTGACATTCATAATTTTATCAAATACATCTCCTGTAGTTACATCCAAGGTAGAAAAGACAGGATTGGTTGCCGCATTATTGATGACAATATCCACTCCACCAAAAGTCGCCACGGTTTTGTCTACCAGATTTTGGAGTTGCTCGGCTTCTCCTACGTGGCAGGAAATACCAATCGCCTTTCCGCCAGCTTCGGTGATTTCTTTTGCGACCGCATCTACTGCATCCTGTTTCCGACTGCTCACTACGACATTCGCTCCACACTCTGCCAGCCCCTTTGCAATAGCCGCTCCAATCCCCTTACTCGCCCCGGTGACAATTGCCGTCTTGCCGGAGAGGTTGTATTGTTCCTCAATTTTATATGAATTCATTTTTATATATTTTAAAAATAAAACTAAAAACCAATGGCAAGTTAAAGAAATTTGAGAAGGTATTAAAAAAAATATAAGGATTCACAAATTTCAAATTCCCAAACCATTTTCCTAAATTGCTATCTAAAAGTTTGATTCTCAAAATAAACCAAAACACAGATGGAAAAAAGAGATAAAATGGTTTACTATGTATCAACGGGTTTGCTCAGCGCGTTGATGTTAATGTCAGCAGGAATGTACCTGTTTAATAATGCTGCCGTTCAGGAAATTTTTATTAAACTCGGTTATCCCACTTATATTATTTACCCTTTGGCTATTGCAAAAATTTTGGGACTCATCGCTATATGGACACGTAAATCCAATATGCTAAAAGAATGGGCCTACGCTGGGTTTTTCTTTGATTTTCTGCTGGCAGGAAGTGCGCATATCAATGCCGCGGATGGCGAATATATTCCAGCACTATTGGCGATGGTACTTCTCTTTTTATCTTATTTTTTTGGTAACAAAATCCATACAACATGAAATTAAAATATACTTTTTCTATTGTTTTATTATTTTTTATTATAATAAAAATAAACGCGCAAGATATTGGAGGCAGTCTTGAACACGACGGAGCAACCAGAAATTATACCCTTCATATTCCACCCGGTTATTCTCCGGGCATGAGTTTGCCGTTGGTAATCAACATGCACGGATTAGGTTCCTCTGCTTCTCAACAAGCCTTTTATACCACATTTAATTTTGTAGCCGATACTGCCAATTTCCTGGTGGTTTATCCTCAGGGGCTGGAGGCCACCCTAAACGGCCAAACGGCTACTCATTGGAATGCTGACTTCGGAACGGGTGTTGATGATGTAGGATTTATAAACAAATTAATTGATGTCATATATACAGAATATAATATTGATTTGGAAAGAGTATATTCCACCGGAATGTCGAACGGAGGATTTATGAGCTATCTCCTGGCTTGTCAATTATCGGATCGCATCACAGCCATTGCTTCTGTCACAGGTGCCATGCCTTTCCCCACTTCTCAAAACTGTGTAGCCAATCGAGCTGTTCCGGTGATGCAAATTCATGGTACAAATGATTTGACAGTCCCGATTTCCGGTTCGCCGGGATTTTATCCCCCTATTTCTCAAACCGTGGACTGGTGGGTCGATCACAATAATTGCAATATGACGCCAACGGAAACAACTGTTCCGGATAATGATCCCAGTGATGGGGCAACAGCTATGTTTCAGCATTATACAGGAGGCGATGAAAATTCAGAAGTTATATATTATATAATTGAAAATGGTGGTCATACCTGGCCGGGAGCATTTTCTGTTGGTTCACTTGGGGTGACCTGTCAGGATTTTAGAGCTTCTGTTCGCATCTGGGAGTTTTTCTTAAAACACAAACATCCCAATCCGGCTGCGGGGACAATTGTTTCTACTAAAGATATTGAAGTCGAAAATATACAAATTTCTCCTAATCCTTTTTCTGATTTTATTGAAATTAGTAATGTAAAAGAAGGAAGTAATATTCTAATTAAAGATATTTCAGGAAAAACAATTTATAATAAAACGTCCTACGATGGACAACCTGTTTCTACCAAGCATTTTTTGCCGGGGGTTTATTTTATTATTATAAAACAGAATGATAGTTATATTACTAAAAAGGTGGTGAAGTTTTAAAAGGGAAGAGTAAAATCAATTTGGGATTGGATGCTATCTGCTTGTTTTTTGAATTTTATTTTTATTTATTTGTTCTTTTCCTTGATGAAAAGAACCAAAAATCAACGCCTTAATAAAATTTTT
>JAHDCK010000086.1 GCA_020629915.1 Saprospiraceae bacterium | reverse complement strand
AAGACAAAAAGAGACCTAATATTAAAAAAAGATCAAATTCAAACAGCTTCTAAGGTTTTCGTGTCAGGTGTTCCACCTGACGCAAACAACCAGCAGGCTCTTTCTACGATGGAAAATTATTTAAGTTCAAACCAACGCCAGTGAACAATTCTAAAAATCCCGATTGATCTCCCAATGATTTTGATCCATCGTTTCATCCATGAGCTGCACGTAATTTTCATAACGAAGGATATGAATTTTACCTTCCTCCACCGCATCTTTTACCGCACATTTTGGCTCGTTCAGATGCTTGCAATTATTAAATTTACAATCATCACAATATTCCAAAAACTCCTTGAAATAATGCCCAATTTCCTCCGGGTCCATATTCGTGAAAGCCAAACTTTTTATCCCCGGCGTATCAATAATATACCCACCAAAATCCAGTGGGTGCATCTCCGCAAAAGTTGTTGTATGTTGTCCCTTCCCCGAAAAATCCGAAATATCCTGAGTGTCAATTTCTATCTGTGGCTGAATAGCATTGATCAAAGTGGACTTCCCCACACCGGAATGTCCGGCTACTAGCGTCGTTTTATCTTTTAAAATAGCTTTCAACTCCTCCGTCCCTGTTTTCTCCGTGGCAGATACGAGATGCACATGATAACCAATGTCCTCATAAATCATTTTCATGCATTCATAAATATCGAGTTCCTCTGCTCCATACACATCCGCTTTATTAAATACGAGCCAAACCGGAATATCAAATGGCTCCGTCATTAACAGAAACCGATCGATAAAACCAACTTTTAAATTAGGATGAATAATGGTGACGAAGAGAATAACCTGATCCACATTGCTGGCCATCAGGTGGAGGTGGTGTTTTCTTCGGGGAGATTTTCTGGCAATGTAATTTGTGCGGTCTTCTATTTTTGTAATCAAACCCGACTTTTCTTCTATATCTTCTAATTCAAAAATAACCTTATCGCCAACTGCCACCGGGTTAGTCAGTTTCTCTCCTTTCAGACGAAATTTGCCAATGATCCGACAAGGGATTAATTCGTCCTCGCCCTCGGCTCGAACCAAATACCAGCTTCCCGTAGATTTAACTACTGTTCCAATCATATATTATTGTAAAACTTTGCTACCAGAGTGAACGGCATCCGCTATTTCGATGATAAGGGAAGGATCTTTTTCAATAGCATTTCCCACAACCAACAAATCCGCACCGGCCTTTACATTGGCTAACGCTTTTTCCGGCGTTTTAATTCCCCCTCCGACAATTAGCGGAATATCAATCGCCGAACTTACTGCTTCAATCATAGATTCAGAGATGGGCGTTCTCGCTCCGCTACCAGCATCCATATACATGGTGCGCAGGCCAAGATACTGTCCGGCCACAGCCGTACAGATAGCAATGTCATCCTTGTTACCCGGAATTGGATAGGTATTACTCATATACGAAACCGTCGTAGGCACACCTCCATCAATGAGCATATAACCCGTGGGGATGATTTGTAATGGGCTTATTTTTAAATAGGGAGCCACCTCTACGTGTTTCCCAATCAACAAATCCGCATTTCTACCTGAAATCAAAGAAAGAAAAAGCAAAGCATCTGCGCGCCAGCTAATCTGATGAGAACTTCCCGGAAATAATATTATAGGAATATTGCATTCTTCCTTGATTGCAGAAATCGTTTTATCGAGCGTACTGTTTATAATTAAACTGCCACCGATAAAAAAAGCATCTACCTTTGCTTCCTTGGCTAACTGGATCACAGAATCGGAATTGGCTGTTTTGACCTTATCCGGATCGATTAGAACGACAAATTTCTTTTGTCCATTAGCTTTAGCTTCTTCGAAGGATTTTAAAATGCTTACATCCATTTAGGTAGAATTTTTATCAAAAATAGATAAAATAATACAGCCTCCCTGATTATGTTTTAATTTTACACCTACAAATTCAAATTATGATAAAATTCGAGCGTTTTGAGTTAGAAAATGGCCTGCGGGTATTGGTTCACGAGGACGATAGCACCCCAATGGCAGCAATAAATATCGTTTATGATGTGGGCTCTAAGGATGAAGACCCGGAAAAAACGGGTTTTGCCCATCTGTTTGAACATCTAATGTTTGGCGGATCGGAAAATGTGCCGGACTTCGACGGGCCTTTGCAGCTGGCAGGTGGAGATAGCAATGCGTTTACCAATAATGATATGACTTCCTTCTATGATATTGTTCCGGCTGAAAATATCGAAACGGCTTTTTGGCTGGAATCAGACCGCATGATGCGCTTGAATTTTAGCGAAAAATCCCTGGATGTGCAGCGCAAGGTCGTCGTGGAAGAATTTAAGGAAACCTGCCTCAATCAACCCTATGGCGATGTCTGGCATCACCTCATGAAATTGAGTTATCACCAGCATCCTTACCAATGGCCCACCATCGGCAAGGAACCCAAACACATCGAAGAGGCTAAACTGGAAGATGTCAGGGATTTTTTCTACAAATATTACCGCCCAAACAATGCCATTTTATCCGTAGCCGGAAATGTTACAGTTCAATCCGTCCGGGAACTCGCTGAAAAATGGTTTGGCAATATTCCAAAAGGAAACCGCCCGCCACGTGCCTTGCCTCAGGAACTACCACACGGAAAAATGGATAAAATGATCCAGGAAAAAGAAGTGCCGCTGGATGCTTTATTCATTGCCTTCCACATGCCGGAACGCAATCACCCGGATTATTTTGCGGTGGATTTATTGTCAGATGTTTTGAGCAATGGACGATCGGCAAGGTTCTACCGCAGACTTCTAAAAGAACAAAAATTATTTAATCAAATTGATGCCTATATCACCGGGCATTTTGAGCCGGGGTTATTGATTATAGAAGGAAAACCTGCGGAAGGAGTTTCTATAGAAACTGCGGAGGAAGCCATCTGGAAAGAATTGGAAGAACTCAAGCGGAAGCCCATCGCTGAAACGGAATTGCAAAAGCTGAAAAATAAAATTGAAAGCACGCTGGTTTTTTCAGAAATGAATGCCCTGACCAAAGCGATGAATCTTGCTTATTTTGAATTGCTGGGCAATGCAGAAATGATCAACGATCAGGCCGATCACTATCGTAACGTAACCACAAAGCACCTACATGAAGTCGCCAACCGAATATTGGTGAGAGAAAATTGTGCGGAGTTATTTTATAAAGCTAAAACAGTGGAATGATTAATCTTCAATTGTTTCTAAAATATCATCCAGTTCCTCATAAGATTTAAAACCCACTTTTTCCTCTTCGCCGCCTTTGAGGTTGATGCCCCAAGGTTGAAGTACCTCTATTATCTGTGGAGTATTTTCCGGGGTAAAATCCATTTCCAGAATGATTTTATAATCCTGAAATACCTTTTTCCATTCTGCAATATGCGTCTGCATATTATCCCAGGAGTACCCCATTTTATTAAAATCCAATAAAAAGTACGTCACCTTAGTTGCAAAAAGGCTGCAAAAATCTGCCACAGCATCCGGATCGGGAGATTCAAAAAACACTTCTTTTATAACAGGAATAGAAACATCCGCCAGCGTCTCAAGTGGCATCAGGTGAGGCACCTGAATACCATCTAATTGCAAGAGTTCGATATTAGAAAGCAATGTTTCCGCATCGGATAAACCCATTTCTCCAATGATAGCCGGACCGTCCACCCATTCCCGAATAGCATTGATAGTAGCAGGAGACACGGTATTTGGGTTTCCGGGTTCCAAACAAAATCCCAACCACTCGGCGTACTTAGCTGCAAAGTAACGGGCATCTGTCAAATTGTTAATACTCGAAGCTTTTATTCGTGTTTTGAACATGATTTTTTTATACAATTTAAACGAAGCCGAAAGTTACAAAATAAAAGTCTTTCCCATTTTGAAACTATTTTTCCTTGTCACAAATTGATAAAAAAAAGTAATAATGGAATGTTAAAAGATAGCAGATTATATGTAGAAAAGACGTTTTCTAAGAAAAATAGTATGGTTGTTGTATTTTTTATAAAATAAAAATTGGTTAAAAAATACTTTTTTAAAATAAATAAAACAGCATGAGCAAAGAACAACCCACATTTTTCTTTAAAGTGTATAACATTGTGCGTCAAGTACCTAGAGGCCGTGTAACGACTTACGGAGCCGTTGCCAATTACCTCGAACTAGGCTCAGCAAGGATGGTTGGGTGGGCCATGAACAAAAGTTTCTCCTCCGAAAAACCAGTTCCGGCTCACCGGGTTGTCAACCGGGAAGGAAGGCTTACCGGGAAGAATCACTTCGCACATCCAAACATGATGCAGGAACTATTGGAGAATGAAGGCATAGTTATTGTAAAGGATAAAGTACAAAATTTTGCAAAAGTATTTTGGAACCCCTCCCAAGAGCTATAAAATCACCTTCTACTAAAATTAAAATTCGCACCATGAACACGAGTTAGAATTACATTTTTTACGGCAAAAAAAGAACATCATGAAAAAGAAATGGAAAAGTTTACTGGTAGCCCCCCTGTTGTTCGGGCTGTTGATCGTATTTTTTAGTAGCAACACAGAATCGACGGAATTAATTTACTGGGAAGAGGGAACAAAACTAACCTGGGATGATTTTGCAGGAAAACCCAATTACGCCTACAAAGACATTTCTGCCCTGACTACTTCGGGCATTATCCACTACATGGGATGTGAGGATGGAAAAATTACCTATCGCCTACGGTCCTACTTCGATAAGAGCCAATCTTGGGTAAAGAAAGAGGCTTATACGGATCACCATCTGCGCCACGAGCAGGTTCACTTTGATATTACAGAATTGTATGCGCGTAAATTGCGTAAGGAATTATCTGAAAGAGAATTCGTCTGTGGTCAGGAAAAAGAATTTGAGACTTTTATTGACAATTTCATGGTACAGTGGCAATCCGAGCAAATGAATTACGATTGGCATTCTCAGCATAGTATGAAACCTGCCAAGCAAAAAATTTGGCGTCATCGCATAGCGTTTGAGTTATCCGTATTTGATGATTATAAATATGTGGATAAGGAAAAGCCATTGAAATAAAATATTTTTCGCTTTAATAAATAACCTAAACCCGGTTCAGAGAAATGATCTGAACCGGGTTTTTCTATTTTAATTCGTTAATTATAGGTTAAACAGTAGAACTGGAGTTGTGCCACATGGGTTTAATTAGTTAGATTTGTAACGGTTTTTAAAACATTATTTTACTTCAACCTAATTTTTTAACCTAAAATTCTTAATCCATGAAATACTTCCTTTCTTTGATTGCTGCCTGTTTGTTAGTTGTAGGCGGTGTAATTGCTCAGGACTCTCCTGTCGGTGTTTGGAAAACAATCGATGATGAATCTGGTGAAGCAAAATCGCATGTCGAAATTTATGAATCTAATGGTAAGTTTTATGGGAAAATTGTAAAACTACTTACTCTTGCCGAAGATGCAGTATGTGATCAATGTCCTGATGATTTAAAAAATAAACCAATGATGGGGCTAAAAATTGTTAATAACCTTGAGCCTTATAGAGATTATTGGAGTTATGGAACCATTATGGATCCCAAAACAGGGAAAGTTTACAAGTGTAGTATCTTTACGGACGGTCCGAACAAGTTGAGAGTAAGAGGGTATATTGGCTTTTCTGCTTTAGGTAGAAATCAAATCTGGCACCGCGTAAAATAATCTGGATTTTAATATAAATAAAAACGGGTTAATCCAAAGTGGGTTAACCCGTTTTTATTTAAAAAGTTTGTTGATCAACTGAAGCATACAGAGGAAACTGTGCCATAAACTCATGAACACCTGCCCTGGTTTTTTGAAGTAGGTTTGGATTTTCAATATTCATCAAAACAGTATCTATCCAATCCACAATTTGAATGCAATCCTTTTCTTCCAACCCTCGGGTGGTAATAGCAGCCGTTCCAATCCGCATCCCGGAAGTGACAAAAGGAGATTGCGTATCGAAGGGAACCATATTTTTATTGATAGTAATATCTGCCTGAATAAGCGTGTTTTCAGCTACTTTTCCGGTAAGGTTTTTAGATCGCAAATCAATCAACATCAAATGATTATCTGTCCCACCTGAAATAACTTTGTATCCCTTTTCCAAAAAACGATAACACATCGCTTGTGCATTTTTGATGACTTGCTCTCCGTAAGTTTTAAAGGCTGGTTGAAGTGCTTCACCAAAGGCTACTGCTTTGGCGGCTATAACATGCTCTAGTGGCCCGCCCTGCATACCGGGGAAAACGCCACTATTTAAAATGGAAGACATTTTTATAACGGTTCCTTTTTTGGTTTTTCTTCCCCAGGGGTTTTCAAAATTTTTACCCATCATTATAATACCACCACGAGGCCCACGAAGGGTTTTGTGAGTAGTAGAGGTAACAATATGACAATGTTCCATTGGACTGGCTAGTAGCCCGGTTGCAATGAGCCCGGCGGGGTGAGCAATATCTGCCAAAAGCAAAGCGCCTGCCTTATCTGCAATTGCCCGAAATCGCTCGTAGTCCCAATCCCTTGAATAGGCAGAGGCACCGCAAATGATCAATTTTGGACGAATCTCCATTGCCTTGGCTTCTACCTTATCCATATCTATTAGGCCAGTATCTTCTTCTACTCCATAAAAGTGAGGTTGGTACACCTTCCCTGAGAAATTCACGGGAGAACCATGAGATAAATGACCACCATGAGATAAATCAAATCCTAAAATTTTATCTCCGGGCTGAAGGACAGCTAAAAATACTGCTGCATTTGCCTGCGCCCCGGAATGAGGCTGAACATTGGCATATTCCGCTCCAAATAATTCCCTCAACCGATCTATGGCTTCCTGTTCTATTTCATCCACAACTTCACATCCGCCGTAATAGCGTTTTCCAGGGTATCCTTCGGCATATTTATTGGTAAGACAGGAACCCATTGCATCCATGACAGCAGGACTGGTAAAGTTTTCAGAAGCAATTAATTCAATTCCATTGCGCTGTCTTTCTAATTCCTTTTTAATTAAATCGAATATCTTTACATCTCTTAACATGAAATGGCACGTTTTTTTATCCCAAAAAGGGAAATGACAAACTGTTTTAGGTTTGTTTTTTTATTCTAAATTATCCAAAAAGAAAAAATGTGCTTTTTTCTGCTGAAAAAAGTCTTAAAAACACGTTAATTAGAGGTAAAATTATAACAATCTTTCTACAATTGTCATTTTAGATTAGCTTATTGTTATAAAATTGAAATCCAAGTATAACAAAGCCTCATTTTTATCGTAAAATCCGATAGTCTTTCACCCCGTCCCCTGTTAAACCTCATTTTAATTATAAAATATGTTTAAATATTTTAAAAAAATAATTGCATTGGTTGTTTTTCTGAGTTTTATTTTTGAAATTCAGGACGCTAATGCTTTGACGGATAAATACCGCTGTATGTGGCGAGGGAATCCCTCTGTTACAATGGTCGTTGGCTGGAATCAGATTTCCGGAGATAGTCCTATGATTTATTATGGGGAAAGTGATTGTGGGAAATTGTACGAACAATATCCCTACAAACAGGCTCCTGATGCGAAAAATAAATCTAAGGGCATGAACAACCATTTTGTCCGGTTAAAAAACCTTAAACCCAATACGATTTATTATTTTGTCATTGTAGACAGTGATGGAGTAAGCAGAAGAATGTCCTTTCAGACTATCCCAAATGATCCCAACACTAAATTGTCCATTATAGCCGGTGGCGATTCCAGAAATCACCGAAAGAGTCGACAAAATGCGAATAAACTCGTAGCAAAACTACATCCGCATTTTGTCATGTTTGGGGGAGATATGACAGGCGGAGATATTCCGGATCAATGGAAAAACTGGTTTGATGACTGGCAGTTGACTATCAATAAAAATGGCCACCTGACACCCATTGTCGTGGCGCGCGGTAATCACGAGCGAAGCAATGAATCATTGTTTAACCTTTTTGATTTGCCAACGCCTACCAATGTTTATGCTATCACTTTTGCTAAAAGTTTGTTGAGGGTTTATACTCTTAACTCTATGATACCATCTGGAGGAAAACAGCAGAGTTGGCTAATTGGTGATTTGAAAAAAAATCAAAATGTCACCTGGCGATTTGCACAATATCATAAACCTATGCGCCCGCACACTAAAAAGAAACCTGAAAACAATGAGCAATTTCTCAATTGGGCTCCGGTTTTTATGAAATACAACGTCAACCTTGTGGTGGAAAGCGATGCTCATTTATGCAAAACTACCTGGCCCATCGTTCCTTCAGCTAATAAGGGGCATGAAGAGGGTTTTATCCGGGATGATGTGCGTGGGACGGTTTACCTTGGCGAAGGAGCCTGGGGTGCACCCCTGAGACCTGCTAATGACAATAAAGAATGGACCAGGGCCAGCGGTAGCTTTAATCAGTTTAAATGGATATTTGTACATAAAAATAAAATAGAAGTCCGGACAGTAAAAACGGATAATGCTAATGCCGTAGGCAAGGTCGATCCTTCCAACCGCTTCAAAGTTCCTGAGAAATTAAGTGTTTGGAAACCGGAAACCGGAGCCGTCATTGAAATTTCCAGACCGTAAATTTTTCTAAGAAGCTGTTTGAATTTGATCTTTTTTTAATATTAGGTCTCTTTTTGCCTTACTCTTCGGCTATTTTTTCGTCCATAGCTTTGGCTATGCACTCAAAAATGACCCTCGATTAAAACAAAAATAGCCTATAATATTTTAAAAAACATAAACTCAAACAGCTTCTAAGAAAATGTTTCCGGTATTAGTCCAAAACTAATAGGTAGGCAATGCCGGATTGATTTCTTTGGCGTAAGCCAATACACCACCTTTTAAATTATATAAATTTTCAAACCCAAAGGCTTTTTCTAAATCCCGGATGGCATCTGCACTGCGCTTACCACTACGACAATGGATGATAACTTTCTTCTCCTTATCAATGCGATTGGCATTTTCTAAAATGGTTTTGAGTGGGATAAGCTCTGCGCCCAGATTAACAATGTCGTACTCGTAAGGCTCCCGAACATCAATGATTTGGAACTCTTCAGATTGGCTTTTCCAGTTTTCTAATTCCTGAACAGTTACCTCTTTTACAGGCGTTTCTTCCTTTTTTACAATACCACAAAACAACTCGTAGTTGATCAACTCCGTAATTTTGGTTTTAGGATTTTTATTCACTTTTAAAATACGGGTTTCAAATGAAGCAGCATCAAATAAAAATAATCTTCCTGCAAGGGGTTCCCCTACGCCGGTAATTACTTTTATAACTTCACTGGCCTGCATGCTCCCAATAATGCCGGGAAGAACACCCAAAACGCCTCCTTCTGCACAGTTCGGTACCAACCCCGGAGGCGGAGGCGAAGGAAATAAATCCCGATAATTTGGCCCGCGGCTACCCTCTTCATTTTTATAATTAAAAACAGAAACCTGTCCCTCAAATCTAAAAATAGAGGCATAAACATTCACTTTATCTTTAAGCACACAGGCGTCGTTAACCAAGTACCGGGTGGGAAAGTTATCCGTCCCGTCTGCTACCACATCGTATTGTTCTACCAAGTCCAATGCATTAGCAACCGTAAAGGCCGTATTGTGAACCGTAATTTTAATGTGAGGATTGAGGGCGAGCAACTTCTTCCGCGCTGTTTCGGCTTTTGATTTTCCTACATCTTCTACCGTAAACAAAACCTGTCGTTGAAGGTTGCTATCGTCTACGACATCAAAATCTACGATGCCGATATGGCCGACTCCTGCCGCTGCGAGGTACAATAAAACCGGACTGCCTAATCCACCTGAACCAATAACCAATACCTTAGCAGCTTTTAATTTTTCCTGGGCGGCTACCCCAAATTCAGGGATGGCAATGTGGCGGGCATAGCGGGCTTTTTCTTCTGGAGATAATTTATATTCACTCATATTTAAAATAAATAATTTGCTTTTTAAGATTTTATAAAACTAATATTAAAATTTTTATCCTCCCGCAATCGCAGGAATTATACTAATGGTTGCATCCGGAGAAACTGATGTTTTTTCTTTTTGTAAAACATTGATGTCTTCCTCCCCCAGATAAATGCGAATAAAAGATCGAATCTGGTTATGGTCATCCAATAGATGCTTGGCCAGATCGCTATGAGTTGTTGTCAGATCCTCAATGGCTCCCTGAATATCAGATGCCTGAGTTTCAAATGAAGATTGATTATTCGTAAATTTTCTAAGTGGAGTGGGAATGATAATTCTTGCCATGATAGTTTTTATTTTATAATTTAAAATTAGATTTAATTTCTTGCATACTGCGGTAAAAGCACTTTCTCTTTTTCAAAAATGCGCTTTTCATCTCTTAGCCTCCAGGACATGATGTCCGCAATTTGGGTTTCAAAAACAGAGACAATCACATAAGAAAAATAAGGTAAAGCCTTTTCCAAATCATGAATGGAAGCAATGGCCGGATGATTGGGATGAGAGTGATAAATCCCCAAAAGTTGAATATTATTTTCCTCAGCATATTGTTCTGCCCTCAAATAATCCAACGGGGATATTTCAAATCGCCTTCGTTTATCTCCCGTCTTACTATTTGTAACAGGAATGGCTTGTTCTATAACCCGTCCACATTGTTCTTTTCCATATAAGAACCCACAACATTCATCAGGATATATCTCGATGGCTTGTTCGTAAACGGTGTCTAGTGCATTCGGTGTTAAAATTATTGTAGAATTCATTATTTTATATTTAAAATTAGAATATTTTATTTATAGTGTCCATATATTTGCAAGCATTGTCCGAAAAGGTAGTGACAATGTTCCCTTCATCAATTGTTTTGGCCACCTCGATGGCTCCCTGAAGATTAGCTGCTGCAGATGGGCTAACCAGTAGTCCCTCTTTTAATGCCAGATTTTTGAGTTGGTCAAAAGCGGCAAGAGTATCTATTTCAATCGTTTTATCTATGAGTGAGGCATCATAAATTCCGGGGACAATAGCCGTTTCCAAATGCTTCCACCCCTCTAGTCCATGAAGTGGATTGTTTGGTTGCAATGCGATGAATTGTATATTTTTATTTTTTGTTTTTAATCCTCGTGTAATGCCGGAAAAAGTTCCGGTTGTTCCTAGTCCTGCCACGAAATGAGTAATGTTACCTTTGGTTTGGTTCCAAATCTCAGGAGCAGTAGTTTCAAAATGTGCCAGCCAATTATTATCGTTAGCGTATTGATCCGCATAAAAATATTTATCAGGATATTGCTTAACGAGTTCCTTTGCTTTTAGTTGAGCACCATCGGTAGAATCAAATTTTGAAGTATAAATAATTTCGACTCCCAGTGCTTTTAAAATATTTTTGCGTTCCTGCGAGGCGTTTTCAGGAAGTGTTAGCGTAACCGGAATACCTAGTGCTGCTCCAATAGAGGCATAAGCTATTCCGGTATTTCCACTTGTGGCATCCAGCAATCTTTTGCCTTTTCCGAGTGCACCTTTTAAGATTGCATTTTTAATTATATTAAAAGCTGGCCTGGCTTTCACGCTCCCGCCGAGTTGTTGCCATTCCAGTTTAGCAAAAATCCTAACACCTTTTTTATTAAGGATATTTTTTATTTCATAAATCGGGGTATTACCGATTAGTGCACCTACTTTGTTAATCGCTTTTACTTTGGGATCAATTTGAATGGAAGAAGAAGTTGTCATATTTATTTTATCTTTTTTTATTGTGAAATTTAAATCTTTAAAATTTTACGAGACCGAAAGGATTTTGTTTAAATGAAGCAAACAAAAAAGCCCTTCCAAAAATGGAAAGGCTTCTTGTTTCTTGTTATCGTCATTGCATAGCATGATGAAGCAGCCTAACCATCCGGTGGAGAGGAACAACAACAGCAACAACAACAAATTTGATATAAAAATAAAACCATGAAAAATTAACTCTTAATAATTCTAAATAAAAAAGCCCTTCCGAATGACGAAAAGGCTTTTAAGTTTCTTTTATAAACAGAAAAAACTGCTCTTTTCATCAGAGAAGAGGAAAACAACAGCAACAACAAGTATACTTTCTATTCATGCTTACAATATTAAATGCTTTTTAGATACAACGCAAGGCCCCAGACAAAAAAAAGGAAATTTTGTCCCAATTTGAACAGGGTATTAAATAATATCGTTATGGATTGTAGGTTATAAACCTATGTACAATAAAGTCAGTAAAGGCATGATTAAACTGACGAGTACATTTTTAAAATTGGTAAAGAAAAAATAAGACGGACTCTTTGAAAGATTTTGAAGTAAAAGGTCCGGTTGACGAAATAAAAGAGAGATCTGTTCCAAAAGGGAATAGGTCTTTGGGTAATGTTTGGGAAAAGTACGGTGCTTATATAAAGTTCTTCCCAATAGAACAATTAATAATATAAGTGTGTAAACCAGCGTATTCGTCATAAGTTGGAGTGCAAATATAGAAATATTTTTTAGCAGGAAGAATAATTATTTCTTCTTGCAAGTATCCTGACCAACCGGGTCAAAAAGCAAAAAATAAAAAGATAAATTCTTAGAAAGGAGATTAGTAAAACTGTCTTGTGTAATTTCGCAATAAACTTAAGCAGAATATTTTTTTATAAAAACAGAAATCAGATTATTTTTTTAAAAATTGTAAAATGAAAGTCAAATTCAATTCTTTTCAGTGGGTTTTATTGATAGTTCTGTCCATTGGGTGCGGATTACCTGCCTGCGCACCCAAAAATAAAGTCTCCAAAAGCTCTGAACCAACGCCTCAAAAATTACCGGAAGTTACTTCCACATCTCTGGATTACAATTCAGTTGAAAATGCTCTTCTCTGGGAAATCTCCGGCAATGGCCTCAAGGAACCCTCTTATTTATATGGTACTATTCACATGATCGATAAGGAACATTTTTTCTTGCCCGATCCCCTTGAAGGAAAGTTTGCCAAAGCAGAACAACTTGCTCTTGAGATTGATATGGATGATCCCAGCCTGATGTTTACGATGCTGACCGGAGTTTTTATGAAAGGCGGTGTTGCTTTAGATGATTTGATGACAGAGGAGGAGTACAAAAAACTATCTGATTATTTTAAGAAAAGTACCGGGATGGGAATTGGCATGTTTAAAAAAATGAAACCCATTTTGCTCAGTACTATGATGACAGAGGAAATGATGAAAGGCACCGTTGTTTCCTACGAAGAAGAGTTTGTGAAAATGGCTAAAAAACAAAAAATAGAAATTTTAGGGGTAGAAACTATCAATGACCAACTTTCTATTTTTGATAGTATTCCTTATAAAGAACAAGCGCAAATGTTGCTCCAAAGTATGGAAGGTGGCACCGAAAATGCCGAAGAAGAGTTTGACAGTATGGTCAAAGCCTACAAGGATCAAGACTTGGACAGAATGGCTAAAATGATCAATGATGAGTCAGAGTCCCTTGGAAAATATCAGGATCTCCTCTTAAATAAAAGAAATAAAAACTGGATTCCGGTTATCAATGAGATGATAAGAGAGAAAGTAACCTTTATTGCTGTTGGTGCCGGACACCTGGGCGGAAAAGAAGGCGTTATACACTTACTGCGGGAAGCCGGATTTACCCTGAAACCACTTCGCTGATGGCTTTGATAAAATCAATTCGGGGGTTCACGCCGCAGTTTGGCCAAAATTGTTTCCTTGCAGAAAATGCGACCGTCATAGGGGATGTCATCATGGGAGATGAGTGTAGTGTTTGGTTTCAGGCTGTCGTTCGGGGAGATGTTCATAAAATTAGAATAGGGAATAAAGTCAATATCCAGGACGGAGCTATTATTCATTGTACTTATCAAAGAGCTTTTACGACCATCGGAAATAATGTTTCTATTGGCCATCGAGCTATTGTTCATGGATGTACTCTGGAAGATGATGTTTTGGTTGGAATGGGGGCTATTGTTATGGATCATGCACACGTTCCCAGCCAATGCCTCATCGCTGCCGGAGCGGTGGTTCTTGAAAACGCTCAGTTAGAATCCGGCTATATTTATGCTGGTGTCCCCGCTAAAAAAATCAAACCTCTTTCACCTGAGCTTTTTCAGGATCAGGTGAACCGCATTGCTAATGCTTATATAAAATATAAAAGCTGGTTTATGTAAAATTGAATCCAGTATTCCTAAAAAT
>JAHDCK010000524.1 GCA_020629915.1 Saprospiraceae bacterium | reverse complement strand
GTATAATAATTTTTTTAGTAATAATACCCGATACACTTTGGATCTTTGCAAGATAAATCCCGGCGGGCCAATCTTCTACAGAAATCTGAGTGCCAGAGGTAATATTTTTTTGAAAATAAACAGATTTACCTTCTATGGATAAAATTTTAATATCTATAAGGTCATTATCCGGATTTGAAAAATCAATTCGTACAACCTCGCTGGCGGGAACAGGAGATATATTTAAATTAAATAAATCAGAATGGTTAAGTTTTGTATTGACAATTTCACTAAAACTAGCTACCTGATAAACCGGGGTAAGGTTGGCCGGGTCTTTATAAACAATATGAAAAAGTCCGTTATCAAATAAAATATCCGGATTGCTATAGGCTGCATCCGGCGGAGTAATTTGTACCTGATTCTGAGTCAAGCCGCTCGTGCCTGAAGTAGAGTAATCCAAAATGATTTGGTTTTTACCCCCAATAAACTCCTGCCAAACCATACCAATGGTGTCCTGGTTTCCCGAAATTTTTGGATAATTTTGACTGCTGTTACTACCGGCAAAGACGGGAATTTTAGTGGCAACTCCCGTAGAGTTATCACTTTTGGTCATATAATTAAAATAAGCACCTTTTTCCATGCTCGTCGTACCGGAATAAAAAATCGTGACAACTTCATCGCCATTATCAAAAGATGCCGGACCATTGGAAGGGCATCCGGAAAGAAACCAATCCGTCGGGTCCATATCTACCACTACATCAAACGTCTGTCCCATGTCCGAGGATTTGGCCAGCCAAATGTCTCTGGTGTTTCCGTTATTATTCCTAAAAGAAAGATATAAATCTCCGTCATTTGAAGCCATCAAATCCGCAGCGCAACACTCACAAACCGTTCCACCGGAAACCGACAAATCCGCCACACTGCTACTGCTGTAAGTCTGTCCTCCATCCGTAGAATAGACCGATTCAAACTGGGCATTTTGCTCGTTGGCATCTGCTGTGATAAAGGTGACAACAGGAGTTCCATTTGGCAAAATAGCAATAGAAGGAATCGTAGGATAACGTCCGGGAGGAGCAGGAAAGGCCGCAACGGGAGCTTCAAAATTTTCTCCACCATCCGTAGAACGAACGGTATAAATGGCATCGCCATATTTCTCAAAGGCAATGATCACCAAATCACCATGTACAGCAAAATCCGGCCCAAGCGCACCATTCCAAATATCAGGAGTCACTCCGGGTGTAGGGATTTTTTTAGGAGGTCCAAACGTATCTCCTTGTTTTTTATTTATAAAAAATTCTTTTGTAGTGGGTTTGCTCCAAAAAACAACAGGCTGCCCATTGTGCAATTGGATCAAGGGATGATGATAGTGAAAATTTTCATCCGTAGGATTTACAGGGATAATGTCCGAAAGAAAAATGTTTTGAGCAAAAAGATTGACTGCAAAACAAATGAATAAAAATGTAATTAATTTTTTCATGATAAAAAAGTTTGTTTTATTGTAAAACCCAAAGAATATCTTCTTTTTCAAAAGCAAGCAAACCAATATTTTCCTTATAATAAAAAGTCAGTTGTTCGCCATTGGAGAATAAGACATTGTTATAAATTATATTGTTAAATTCTATAAAATCAATGCCGGAGAAAGGGAATAAAATATTTATCCTTGCCGGATCGGGTTCTCCTTCAAAATGTTGGCCTACTAGAACTTCAGCTGTATTGGAAGGCGGCCCGTGGGATAAACTCACCCTAAGTAAGTCTGCAAATTCTTCCTTTTGAGAATTGTAAACTTTTGTGTAGATTAAAATATCCACTAATATTTCAAGCGAATCATTTTCCAAAATAATTCTCCTGGAATCTCCTTCAAAATATCGACAGGTAGAGGTTCCTGCGAAATTGTTTTCTGTACATATTGTTTCTACACATAATTTATTTACAGAACTATCCACTCCGTTTTTAGCTCGCAGGGTTAAAGTGTCTCCTGCGCTGTTTTTATATAATAAAATTTCACTTCCATTATAGGGGAGATAATCAGAGGTGTTTCCTGTAAATTGAACCACTCCGATTTTTTCATCCGGCGGGCAGTTTTTGTCGCAGGCATGGAAAGAAATGAATACTATTATTATAATAAAAAAACGCATGATATTGAATTAAAATGTATGGGATATTTTTTAGTTGTTTAGATAATAGTACAACAAACTTATTGAACTTAAATAATTAACCGCCGAAAATAAATCGGGCGCGTTGCTGGTGTCAGGTGGGAC
>JAHDCK010000523.1 GCA_020629915.1 Saprospiraceae bacterium | reverse complement strand
CAATCTTAAAAAAGAGCAAGTATAATTGTATACTCTATTGTTTTCTCATCCCTTAACATTATTATGTCCAGTTACTTTGTTGCTTATTTCTTTCAATTATAATAAAAAGACTGCTCCTCCGGGGCAAGGGTATTGACCGAAGCGTCATAGCAAAGAATGACCGACTCTCTGCAACATCTCAATTGGAGGAAAAAAACATTTTGATAGGAACTATCTCCCCGTTAACAACCCTTAAAATCACTTTAACTTTTCTTATATTTTAAAATTGCTTAAAAACCGGTAATTTTACCTAAAATTCACTAAAAATGCTACCTTTGCGGCGCATTATTATAATAATATCATGAGCAAAAGAAAACCAAAATCCGGTAAGGAAACAAAACAAACACCCAAGAAAAAAGTGGTTGTCACCACGGAAAAGAAAGCACCGAGAGCCAGCACCCGAACCGCTCGTTCCAGCCGTGCTGCCAGTCGGATGCCTTCGGAAGATATGTTATTTGACCGAAGCAACTACATCCTGATGGGCGTCGGATTGCTCGTGATTGTCTTTGGATTTTTGCTCATGGCCGGTGGTGCCATGCCTGATCCCAATACCTGGGATGAAAATATTATCTACGGAACCCGCCGCATTACCATCGCTCCGCTGGTAGTGCTCATCGGTTTGGGTATAGAAATCTACGCTATCTTTAAGTAACCCTTTTATGGAATTATTGAAAGCCCTTATTCTGGGCATCATCCAGGGCCTGACGGAATTTTTGCCCGTCAGCAGTAGCGGACATATCGAACTGGGGAAGGTCATCCTCGGCTACGAAATTAAGGAGGATGTTCTGTTTACCGTCGTATTGCATTTTGCGACGGCGCTGGCTACGTTGGTGATTTTTAGGAAAGAAGTCCTCGAAATTCTACGGGGATTATTCCAGTTTAAATGGAACGAAGAAGCGCAGTTTTCGGCCAAAATAATTGTCTCCATGATTCCGGCGGCCATCGTCGGGTTGGTTTGGGAAGACCAAATTGATGCTTTGTTTGATGGACATATTTTACTTGTAGGTTGCATGTTGATCCTGACTGGTCTTTTGCTTTTCTGGGCCGATCGGGCAAAAGATACTTTGAAAAAAGTAGGATTTTCCGATGCTTTTATCATTGGTATTTCACAGGCGATTGCCATTTTGCCGGGAATTTCCCGTTCCGGTGCCACAATTTCTACTTCGGTTTTGCTGGGTGTTGATCGGGAGCGAGCGGCCAAGTTTTCCTTCCTTATGGTTGTACCATTAATTTTAGGTAAAATGGCAAAAGACATTTTGGGGGGAGAAATGGTGTATTCCTCCGAGGCGATGTTGCCTTTAATTATTGGTTTCGTGGCGGCGTTTTTTAGTGGCTTGCTGGCTTGTCGCTGGATGATTCAACTGGTCAAAAATGCGAAATTATCTTATTTTTCAATATATTGTTTTATTGTAGGTACGCTGGCGATTGGTTGGGCGATGTTTTTGCAACCTGCTCCTGTTTTAAATTAAAATTTAAAATTTATAATATTGAAAAATATACGTTCTTATACCTTTAAGGAAGGAGCGACCCTCCTGATAGACAAACCCAAGACCTGGACTTCCTTCGATGTGGTGAATAAAATCCGCTATCGCGTTAAGCGTATTTTAAATGTAAAAAAAATTAAAGTGGGTCATGCTGGGACGCTCGATCCCATGGCGACCGGATTGCTCATCCTCTGTACCGGAAAATTCACGAAAAAGATCAATGAGTATCAAGGCATGGAAAAAGAATACACGGGAACTCTGAAGCTGGGCGAAACGACACCTTCCTACGATGCCGAAACCGAAGTGGATGAAACTTTTGAAATCAATCATATTAATGAGGATTTAATTTATAAAACAACTCATCAATTCATCGGAGAGTTGGATCAGGTGCCGCCTATTTTTTCGGCTATAAAAGTGGATGGTCAGCCCTTGTACAAAAGAGCGCGGAAAGGGCAGGAGGTTGAAATAAAAAGCCGAAAAATTAAAATATTTGATTTTGAAATAACTAAAATTGAAATGCCTTTTGTTTCGTTTCGGGTGAGGTGCAGCAAAGGTACTTACATCCGTTCTCTGGCGTATGATTTTGGGCAGGCATTAAACTCCGGAGCCTACCTGACGGAGTTGTGCCGGACGAAGATAGGGGAGTATGCCCTGGAAGATGCCTGGGAGTTGGAGCATTTTATTCAGGAGATTGAGGCGTGGATTGAGGAGAGGGAAGAGTAAAACA
>JAHDCK010000085.1 GCA_020629915.1 Saprospiraceae bacterium | reverse complement strand
CCGGTTATCAAATGACTAATTTGTAGAATGGCCGACTGAATGGAATATTATTTATTATTTTACTATATAGCATCCTAACAATTAGGGGCAATTTAAGCAAGTTGTCAATTTAAACCGTCTAATAGAAATTGGGTTTTGCTAGGCATTCTAGTAATGGTTTTCGTCAGGAGACACCTGACGAGGCGAAATACGCCTTGTCAGGTAATAGCACAGGAAAAAGTTTTTACTTAAAATTCTTAGGATCAATTTTTGAGAAGAAGAAAGAAAAAGTTTTGTTGAACAAAGGCTTCTGTTAAATTTGTGGAAACTTCCTAAAATTACAGGTATTCAATGACTAATTGTCAAAACAACCTTGAATAAAAAAATTTAAACCATGAAAATTTATCCGCTCCTCAGTTTATGTTTCTTGTTGACTTTTATAAGTTGTAAAACAAAAAAAGGCTTGTACAGTAAAACGGCTAGTCAGCAGCGCATAGCTTTTTACAATGTAGAAAACCTGTTTGACCTGGAAGATAATCCAGACAAAGAAGGGGATGAGGTGTTCACACCCGAAGGCAGAAATGAGTGGACAAAGGAACGCTACAATACAAAATTGAATATGCTTTCCAAGGTATTGAATAAAATGGGTAATCCGGTTATCGTGGGATTGTGCGAGGTAGAAAACGAAAAAGTCGTTCAGGATTTGGTCGCGACTTCCTTACTAAAAGGAGAAAATTATGGAGTAGTACACCGGGAGTCCAACGATCACAGAGGAATAGATGTGGCTTTAATTTATAAGAAAAATAATTTTGAAGTTGAAAATATAGAAAATATAAAAATCAATTTTCCAAAGGAAGTAGTAGAAAATTATACGACCCGGGATTTTTTGATTGTAGAAGGAACGCTTAATGATAAAACCAAATTGCACCTCATTGTCAATCACTGGCCTTCCCGCCGGGGAGGATTACCTGCCAGCGAACCCAAGCGGGTTTATGTGGCGGAGCAAGTCCGCAAAAAAGTGGATGCTATCCTGGCTAAAGACAAAAATGCCAATATCATTTTGATGGGAGATTTTAATGATGAGCCGCCAAATAAAAGTTGCTCGGAGACGCTTGGAGCTTGTCTGGATTTTAAGAAGGATTGTGATTTGTACAACAGGATGGGGGAGTTGGATAACAAGAAAATGGGTACCTATAATTACCGGGGTACCTGGAATATGCTGGATCAGTTTATGGTCTCCCGTGCTATTCAGGATTCGGAGCGGTTACCGGTTGTATTGACGCAGGCACCTTACAAAGAGGAATGGATGTTATATAATTCAGAAAAATATGGTAAAACCCCCAACCGAACTTACGGCGGTCCGAACTACTATGGAGGCTATTCGGATCACTTGCCTGTATTTATGGATATTCTGGTAAAATAATGAAGTATTTGATTGTAAGTAACCGGCCACAATAAAATTAAATATAATATTATTTTGTCCAGTTATTTAAAAAAATTATACTTCTTTTTTGATTAGTAAAAACGCTTTTAGAAAATCATTTAAATCGCCATCTAAAACATCCAATGCCTGAGAAGTTTCGTGGCCGGAACGCACATCCTTGACCATTTTATAAGGATGCAAAACGTAATTGCGAATTTGCGATCCCCATTCAATTTTTTTCTTTCCGGCTTCCACTTTATCCTTCTCAGCTTGTTGCTTCTCCAGTTCTATTTCATATAAACGGGATTTTAATAACTTCATGGCTTTTTCCCGGTTGAGTAATTGGGAACGTTCCTCCTGGCATTCTACAAAAATTCCGGTGGGTATGTGCCGCAACCGCACAGCTGAGTCTGTTTTATTGACATGCTGTCCACCCGCACCACTGGCACGGAAGGTTTCCATCTTTATATCTGCCGGATTAATATTTATTTCTATCGTATTATCAATAAGCGGATATACGAACACAGAACCAAAAGTCGTTTGGCGTTTCCCCTTGGCGTTAAACGGGCTGATACGCACCAAACGATGGATTCCGGATTCGCCCTTGAGCATTCCATAAGCAAAGTTTCCGGTGACTTCAAGTGTGACCGACCGATAACCTGCCACATCATCGGGCTGGCTGCTGAGTTCTTTTATTTTAAAACCATTTTTTTCCCCCCACATCAAATACATCCTGCGAAGCATAGCAATCCAGTCGCAGCTCTCTGTTCCACCCGCCCCACTATTGAATTCCATAAAGCAATCCAACCCGTCTTCGGGTTTGTCCAGGGTAGATCGAAATTCCAAATCATCTAAAGAGGCCAATGCCTTTTGGTATTGTGCTTCGATTTCTTCAGAAGTAGCTTCGCCTTCTTTGGCAAATTCCTGAAGGATTTCTATTTCCTCAATTTGATTTTCAACCAGCGCACAGGCATCCAGCCAAAACTGATGGGATTTGATTTCTTTGAGGATTCCTTCTGCCTTTTTAGGTTCATCCCAAAAATTGGGATCGAGAGAAAGTGATTTTTTGTCTTCTACAATTTCTTTTCGTCGGGCGACGTCAAAGATACCCCCTTATCGCATCCTTCCGGTTTTGCAGGTCTTTTAATTGTTCTATCGTCATGAAGCAAAATTAATTCAATATTCCAATATTCCAATATTCCCAAGGTACAATATTACAATGGTCAATGGCGAATGGTGTCAATTGATCCGTTTTTGTAAAGAAGATTGTAGAAAGTTGTTTCGGGGAAGTGAGCGCGCAGTCGTTGAATGGCAATTTGGCTTCGAATACTCTTTCTACAATAAAAAACAATGGGTAATTCTTTTTGGAGAAGATGCTTTTTTTGCATGATTTCGCCTAGTGGTATAAGTTGACCACCAATATTAAAAGCATTGTGTTCTTCCGGTTCTCGTACATCAATGAGCTGAAACGTGATGCCCTTTTTTCCCCATTCCATTAATTCTTCGTAAAAAATCGTATTCATCCCAAAAAAAGAGTGTTTTTTTAATCAGAAAAATTGTTACCAAAATGGGACAAAATGATTGCATTTTGGCCTAGTATTCGTTTAGGTCAAGTTATGTTATGTCACAAAGTTGCTAAAAGTAGTGTTTAAAAATTTTTCCCAATCCTGCTAATTGTGACTAACAAAAACGATAAAACAAATCAAAGATGTTAAATTTTTTAAAAACAACACCGGAAGGAACAGAATTAATTGACGTAAAGGCTATAGATAGTGATGATTTTGGCCACGAACAATTAGAATATAAAACGTTCATTGGAAAAGCCAATGACGGAAGCATTTGGAAATGGGTGGCATTCCTGGTAGAAGGGGTGAAAAGACCTTTTACCGAACGGTGGGAAAAATTGCAATAAATAATTTTATATAAGATATTTCATAGTTGTTTGGTTTTAATTTTAGTTTGGAGCCTGTAATAAAGATTACAGGCTTTTTTTATTTTAAAATTCTGATTATAATTGTACAACATAAAACCAAATACAATGAATCCTTTTGATGAAGCCAAGAGTTTAATTACCAAAGTAAAATCCAAAGAAGCTATTGATTTAATGATGAAGGTGGCGAAAGAAAATAATTTGGAGATCCTTGAAAATCAATTTGCAAATTTGAAAATGCAGGTTGAAGAGGTGGAAACAAATGCCTTAATTGGGATGATTTCATTTTCGGAAGCGACCCGCGAGAAAGCGAGGGTAAATCATGGAATTTTGGGTCTTATCACCAAACTGGAAGAAGAAGTAGAAGCATTAAAAAATAAAAAGTCAGACGAAGGAAACGATTCCAATAATTCAGGCAAAGAAGAGAAATCCAATTCTAACAAGAATGAAGAAGAAATAGCTGAAATTGAAAAAAAGGCCAATCAGGAAGCCTTGAAAATATTGCTAAAAAAGAAAGGATTCATGGAAAAGGAAATGGCCAAAGAGTCTGGAGCTTCCGCCAAGTTTGACATCATGATGGAAATAGAAGAAGTCGATAAAAAAATTGAAGATCTCAAGCAAAAACTTGGGATTGGGGTTTAGGGTCTAATCTTTGTCATATTTCGAAGCCACTTTTTCTTCCTTGCGCTTGAGATAATAATAGGTTTCAATTTGTGAGCGCACATTTATTCCATCCGGTGATTTTTTATATTCATTTTTTAAATCCTTGTCAACTATCCTCGCTTTTACATTATCGGATAATTGAATATTCATTAGATTCCGAACTTCCTTTTTGATGTTTTTATTTAAAATAGGAAAAGCTGTTTCGATTCGGTAGGTGAGATTCCTTTTCATAAAATCAGCAGAAGATAAATATATTTTTTCATCTCCCTCGTTATAAAACATATATATTCTTGCGTGTTCTAAAAAACGATCTACAATACTGATGACACTGATGTTTTCACTAATTCCTTTTATGCCGGGAACCAAGGCGCAGATCCCACGAACAATCATTTTTACCTGAACGCCAGCCTGACTTGCATCATATAGTTTTTGGATCATTTCCTCATCCTCAATGCTATTGAGTTTGAGGAAAATTTTAGCTTTTTTCCCAGCTTTTGCATTTTTTATTTCCTTATCAATCAATTCATAGATACCGGACCGAAGGTTGAATTGTCCCACCATCAAATGGCCAAAAGTCTTAGGAGGCAATTTTACGCTTTCCAGAAAATTAAATATACGTGCTATTTCCATGCAAATGCCCTTATGTGTCGTAAACAAACCAAAATCCGAATAAATCTTGGCCGTGCCTTCATGGAAATGTCCGGTACTCATATAAGCATAGTGGGTGGTCTCCAAATTGTCATCCGTCCGGGTTATCAAGGCAATTTTGCAATGCACCTTTAGACCCGGAAAGCTGTACAAAACCCGCACCCCCGCTTTCTCTAGCCGCTCCGCCCAACGAAGGTTTGCCTCTTCATCAAAGCGAGCCTTGACTTCTACAAAGACCGTTACCTGCTTTCCTTTTTTGACGGCCCGCATAAGGGCTTCCATTATTTTAGAACGACGGGCTACCCGATACTGAACAATTTTTATGTGGGTGACATTGGGATCGTCTGCTGCTTCATTAAACAAGTCCACGACGTATTGATATGAATGAAATGGGAAAAATAACAATACATCGTCTTTTTCCATCCGGGACATAATTGACTTTGAATATTCAAAAGTCATGGATTTCATGGGTGGAAGGGGAGTATTGCGGAGATGCTCCATTCCAAAGTGCGGAAAGCTGAAAAAGTCAAAATTGTTATGATAACGTCCTTCCTTTAATAAATCTGCTCCTTCGAGGTTTAGGGCTTCTTTTATATACTTTAAAATTTGTTTCGACATTTTCCTGTCGTAGACAAAACGGGAAGGAGGGCCAACGTTTCTTTTGGATAAACTCTTCTTGATTTTTTCCAGTAAGTTTCCCGAAAATTCGTCATCGATATACAATTCGGCATCGCGGGTTAGTTTTACCGAAAAAGTGTCAATGATATTATAACCCGGGAATAAATTTTTTATATTATGTCTTACAATATCATCCAGCATAATCAAATCGTGGCTATCGGGAGGGGAAGGCAAGGGAAGAAACCTGGGAAGATGATCAGAAGGAATTTTTAAAATAGCATATTTGTTTTTATTAGTATCAAGAGTATCTTTTGGACGCATTTGAACCACCAGATACAAGGCTGCATTATTTAAAAATGGTCGAATTTTTTTCTTAACTAATAACACAGGCTGCACGAAAGGAAGGAGGTGATCATTAAAATAACTTTCGATAAACAATGTTTGTTTTTCGTTGAGTTCCAAACGGCGCCGGAGGTGGATTTTGTGTTTAGCCAATTCAGGGATAATTTCTTCCTCGAAGATGTGACTAAATTCTTCCTGCTGTTTATTCACCATTTTGGTGATTTGTTTCAGGGTGTCTTCCGAATTTAGATGATATTTTTTCTTATCTTTTTTTCCCAGACGTATTAAGTTCCGGTGATGGGCAACTCTTACCCGAAAAAATTCATCCAGATTATTGGAATAAATAGCTAAAAACTTGATGCGTTCAAATAAAGGAACAGATTTATCCTGGGCTTCCTGCAAAACACGTTTGTTAAAAGCCAGCCAACTGATGTCCCGGTGATTATAAGGAAACTTTTGATCCATTTATTCTAACTAAAATACATTTTAGGATAATAAAAATTTGTGAGCTTACCGTTTTCCCGGTTTAAATCCTTCCAGGCATCTATCTCTGCTTCTATGACAGAAATGCTGCAAGTAGGCGCATTGGGAATATATTTTTCACTAAAATAATTGGCAAGGCTGGTCCAGGTAGGGTTGTGACCAAAAAGCATGACAGACTTTTGATCATCAGGCAATTCTTTGATTAACATTAAAACGTCCTCCAGATAACCAGAATATATTTCTGGAATAATCTGAATTTTATTTGCAGGAAATTCCAACTCCCCCAATAACATCAGGGCCGTAGTTGTTGCGCGAACCGCAGGACTAGTCATGACAATGTCCGGCAATACTCCCTGACCGTGAAGCATTTTCCCCATGAAAGGAGCATCCCGAATGCCTCGATCATTTAAAGGCCGATTGATATCAGACAAGGACTGATAGTCCCAGCTCGACTTGGCGTGACGTACAAAATAAATGGTTTTCATATTGTTTTATTTTGGATTCGTTTACGTCGGGTTAGGGCAAGGGGATTTTAAATTTATATTATTAGTATTCTATTTTATCTTCTTTAAGTGTCCATTCAGTGAAAATCTCATTGGCTTCCGTTCGCATCATTTGCTCCATCGGAATATTTCTTTGTTCTATCGCCTTGGGAATTTCCATATAAATAAAATCATCATCAAAGCCAATCTCGGCTGCATCCTGACGGGTATTGGCATAATAAATTTTATCAATACGCGCCCAATAAATAGCGGACAAACACATCGGGCAAGGTTCACAACTCGTATAGATGGTACAACCCTTCAGGCTGAAATCTTCTATTTCCTTACAGGCATTTCTAATCGCAACCACCTCAGCATGAGCTGTAGGATCATTGAGAGAAGTCACCTGATTCCATCCACGGGCAACGATATAACCGTCCTTGACAACAATGGCTCCAAATGGTCCCCCTTTTCCGGTTTTTAAATTGGCTTTGGATAGGTTGATGGCTTCTGCCATGAAGGCTTGGTGTTTCGACATTTAATATTTTTTTATAAATCCATTAATAATGTAACAGGATCTTCCAGGAGTTTTTTCACTTTAACAAGGAAAGTAACCGACGTACTTCCGTCAATAATGCGGTGGTCATAAGACAAGGCCAAATACATCATCGGGCGAATGACAATTTCACCATCGACTACTACGGGGCGTTGAACAATATTGTGCATTCCCAGGATAGCCGATTGGGGTTCGTTGATAATTGGCGTACTCATCATAGAACCAAAAATTCCGCCATTGGTGATAGTAAATGTTCCTCCTGTCATTTCCTCTATAGTCAGTTTGCCTTCTCTGGCCTTAGCAGCCAGGCCTTTAATCGCTAACTCTATTTCATGAAATTTTAAAGACTCCACATTTTTTACGGGTGGAACGACCAAACCGTTAGGCGTGGAAATAGCAATAGAAATATCTACATAATGATTATAAATAATTTCGTTGCCATCAATATAAGCATTGACATCGGGCATTTCCATTAATGCTTTGGCGCAAGCCTTTGCAAAAAGGGACATAAATCCGAGTTTGATGCCGTGTTTTTCTACAAATTGCTCCTGATATTTTTTGCGGAGCTTCATCACTTCGTGCAGATCCACCTCATTGAAAGTGGTCAGCATAGCTGTTCCGTTTTTTGCACTAACCAAACGCTTGGCAATGGTTCGGCGCATTCGGCTCATCTTCTTTCTTTCCTGATTTCTACTGAAAGCTGATGGTGGGGCCGGCGTAGCAACGGGTGCTACACTTTTTTGCGTTGCCGGAGCTGATTTTGTGGTCAGGGCTTTTTGGACATCTTCCACCGTAATGCGACCATCTTTACCAGTGCCTGAAATATTTTCGGCTTTCAGATTGTTTTCAGCCATCAATTTTGCAGCAGCAGGGGAGGGATGTCCCGCAGCATAGGATTCTTTAGCCGGAGTGGGAGCAGCTTCCTTGGATTCTGCTACAGGAGGAGGAGCGGGTTCCGCTTTTTTAGGTTGCCCATTAGAAGCCGGTGCTGCTACACTGGTATCAATTTTGGCCACCAATGCTCCGATTTCGAGGTCATCGCCCTCACCAGCCACATAAATGAGCTTCCCCGCAGCTTCAGCCGGAAACTCAAGTGTCGCCTTATCCGACTCAAATTCACAAATAGGTTGATCCAACTCGACAAAAGCACCATCTTCAATAAGCCAGCTGGATAAAGTAACTTCGTTAATAGATTCCCCGATTACGGGAACTTTCATTTCAATTACACTCATGTTGGGATATTTTTTCAACAATAAAATCGCTGCAAGTTAATTTATTTTTATAACATTTGCTATGGTATAAAATTAACTATTTTTGGAATGAAAGGGTTGAAGGTATTTGAAAAATTAAAAATAGATTTTGAATTTTAAAAAATATATAAAATATACAAATTTTGCAAGGAATTTTCGCTCCTTGGACTCCCTCATTCAGAGCAGTGGGCAAAATCTTTTAATTTTATTGTATCATTCCATTTCAGAAAAGCCTTTGCCTCATATTGCTCCTTTGTACAGGCATAGAACAGTCAGGGAATTTAGAGAGGATCTTGCCTTCTTACTAAAATATTTTAAGCCTTTGCATCCCCTTGAGTTAAAAAAGATTCAATCCGGAGAAAAACGGCTCAGGCAACCTCATTTTTTGATCACCTTTGACGATGGGTTAAAAGAGGTCTATACGAATGTAGCACCTGTAATGAAAGAATTGGGTCTTACGGGTTTAGTATTTTTAAATCCTGACTTTGTGGACAATCAGGATTTGATGTTTCGATATAAAGCAGCTTTAATTTATAATAAAAACAGAGATGCGAATATTTTGAAATTAAAACATTCAGATTTAAATATTATAGATAAAAAAGCAATAGAATTAGGATTGGATTTTAAAGATTTTATAAAAAAAGAAAAACCATATATGAGTTCTGAAGAAATTCAGGAATTGATGGATAAAGATATTTTTATCCCAGGAGCGCATAGTATGGATCATCCTCTGTATTCAGATTTAAATGAACAGGAACAAATTTTGCAAACCACAAATAGTATTCAATGGGTGAAAAATAAATTTCATCCTCCTGTTCGTACATTTGCATTTCCCTTTACAGATGATGGCATTTCTAATTCTTTTTTTAAAAATATAAAACAGGATACGGATTTCACTTTTGGCTGTGCCGGTTTAAAAATGAGGGAGCAGGAGGGAAGGCACTTACAACGATTTTCACTGGAAGGAAGTGAAGCCAGCGCAGCAGATCAAATATATAATGAGTATTTTTATTATAATTTAAAATCCTTTATAGGAAAAAATAAAATAAAAAGAAATTAGTTGGAAATAAAAATTATCCGCAAAAAAGAGTTGAGCGTTTTGCTGGAATCGGATTGGTTCAGGGAGGCGAATCAATGGCCTGTTTCCAGGGCAAGAGCAGCTTCTACTCTAAATAGTCCTCTGGCAAAAGAAGAGGATGTCGTCCTGACCTTTGGCGTCAAGGGTGGAAAATTGGTGGGATACATGGGGGCATTTCCGGACAGATTGCTTGTGGGAAAGGAGAAAATGGAAATGGCCTGGATCTCTTGTTTTTGGGTGGATGAAACAGCAGAAAATAAGGGCATCCTGGCTCTGGCATTACTAAGAAATCTCCAAAAAGCCTGGAAGAATAGACTGATTGTTACGGATTTGAGTCCAAAGGCCGAGGCTTTTTTCTCCAGCTCAAAGCAATTCGTGCTATGGGAAAAATACCGAGGGAAACGATGTTACATGCGTTTGAATCTTCATCAATTGTTACCGGCCAGATTCCCAAATTCCAAACCTTTGCTTCCGGTTTTCCTACTCATAGATGTTGTGGGAAATATCTTTTTAGATTTAAAAAATAAAATATTTTATTATAATAAAAATTTAAAAAATAATATTGAAGAGAACCTTTTCGGAGATAAAACTTTGGAGCAATATATTCTTGAAAAACAAAAATCAGAATCCGTCCAACGAACCCTTTCGGAAATGAAATGGATGCACAATTTCCCCTGGATAAAATCAGATGAAGCAACAGAAGCAAATAAAAATAAATATTATTTTTCTTCTTTTGATAAAAATTTTAAAAGAAAAAATATCGTATTTAAAAAAGAAACAGGAGAAATTCTTGGGGTTTTGGATGTGCTGATCCACAAAGGACAAATGAAAATTCCCTTTGGTTATTTTGAATCCGGGGCTGAGAAGATTATTGGGATTTATTTGAGAAATTTTATTATAAACGAAAAAATAAATTACATTACAATTTATAATGAAAAAATCATTAAGTTGATAGAAGAATCCACTTCCATGAGCTGGCTTGCCCGAGATTTTTCCAGACCATATTACATCCACAAGAAATTTTTAAAGGAATTAAAAAACCATATACCCGTCTTTCAGGATGGGGATGGGGAATGTGGGTTTACTTAAAAATTAATCCCGATTGATTCCCCCGAATGCTAAATCACCGGCATCTCCTAGTCCGGGTACAATGTAAGATTTTGCGGTAAGTTCCTCGTCAATAGCGCAGGTCCAAATGTCCACTTTTTCATGAAGCCTTTGTACGTGATTGATCCCATAAGAGGAACAAATAGCAGCGGCTACGTGAATGGATTTTGGTTGTCCTCGGTCCAGAATTTGTTTTAGGGTCAGACCAATAGAGGCTCCTGAAGCTATCATTGGATCAATTAGGATAAGCACTTTATCATTCAGATCCGGGCAGGCGAGAGATTCAATCCTAATTTCAAAATTTCCTCCCTTGTGTTGATGTCGGTAGGCAGTGATAAAGGCATTTTCTGCCTGGTCAAAATAATTTAAGAAACCAGTATGCAGCGGTAGACCCGCTCTAAGAATAGTGGCCAAAACCACCCCTTCTTCAGGGACATTGACATTGGCAATACCCAGGGGAGTTTCTACTTCAATACTGTTAAACTCTAATTGCTTACTGATTTCATAAGCCATAATTTCACCTAAACGTTCCAAATTTCGACGAAAACGCATTTTATCCGTTTGGATATTAACATCCCGAAGTTCAGCTACAAACTGATTGAGTAATGAATTCTGGTTTCCTAAATTGTGAATCATAAAAGTTTATTTTATCATTTCAAAAAACACGGTGGATTTTATAAAACTCCTGCCTCAATGATACTAAATTTTTTCTGAATCATATCCATTTTTGCCTCAACGCCAATTGGGAGGGTAAATACCGGGCAGGTATGTCCGAAATCCATTCCTGAAATAATGGGTAATTCAGACAATCCTTCCTCTTCACTGATTATTTGAACCAGTAAGGTATCGTACTCATTTGCATATTGATTATCATAAGGTCTTCCAAAAATCAATCCCTTTATCTTTTTGAAAATTCCCATGGCGGCAAAGGCACGCAGGGTGTACTTAAAATAACTGGGGTTAGGTTTTTCTTCGGAGGTCTCCAGAAATAAAATTTTGCCTTCCCAGTCCGCAATGACCGGAAAAAAATCAGTGCCTCTCAACCAGTCCATAACCTCAAAACATCCGCCCAGCAATTGCCCGGTGGCGATACCCGTACCCTGCAAAAAACGCCAACCTGTGGAGGCCTGCATTTCTCTTGGGATGGTTAGATTATTTTCATCTTCCCAGGATTTGAATTCAGAAGTCCAGGAATTTGAAGGCCTGATTTCTCCGGGAGGTTTTTCTGAAAAAAGGAACTTTTGAATATCCTTAATCTGATAATCGTGCATTCCGCCGCTTTCTGCAAAATTGGCGAGTACAGAGGGACCGTAAAAAGAAACGACCCCAGCTTTGAAATTGCAGAAATGACTTACTGTTGTATCCGAAAACCCAAGGAATATTTTAGGATTATTTTTTATAATATTTAAATCAATGTATGGAAGGATGCGGATGCTGTCCTCTCCACCGATATTGGTAAAAATAGCTTTAACAGAGGGATCGAGTAATGCTTCCATCCAGTCCTCTGCTCTGGCTTTCGGATTATTATAAAGCCATTCAGCAGAACGCAAAGCATTTTTTGCAGGGACAACTTCCAGATTGAAATTTTCTTTAATATGTTTTACTCCTTGTTGATAGCGATGTGGAATTTCCCCTGCACCTCCCCAGGAAAGGGAGAGTGCAGTAATTTTGTCTCCGGGATATAAACGAGATGGCTTTATCATAAGTTTTAAAAAAAACGCCTGAGATCGAGTATTCGTTCCCAGGCGTTTTAATAATTAATCAGTTATATTTTATTTTTTATTTTTTAAATACCAAAGCAAAGATACTTGAGCATAGTTATTATATAATTGTTCTCTAAAGTAACTTTCTTTAGTTAAAGAGCGGGGGCTGTATTTGTATCGAAGATTTAGTGCCAAAGAACGAGTGGGTTGATACGTTAATCCCAAAATTCCTGAGTATTGATTTTTATTCCAAGCTTGATATTCTACAGAATTAGAAGCATTGGCACTTTCTGCTTTTACTACATCGGCCCGGCGACTTGTAAAAGGAATCAGCAAGTCATTTTTCTTGGAGACTTTCAGGATGCGGGAATATTCTACACCGGCATTCAATCTGAAAGATTTGTATTGATAACCAATAGTCAACGGAATATTAAGATGGTGAACCGATTTCAGGGCATACACGGGATTGACATAATAAGAATTGGGAAATAGCTTTTTAAAATCTGACAAAACAGAATTGGTATAATTTAAATAATCATTTTTAAGTTGATAATCATATCCTGCCCCGGTTCCAAGCCAAAAACTTTTATACAATTTATAATGTAAGTAAAATCCTGTGGCTATACCATCTACTACTTGTCCTTGTTTGGTTTGAATACCAAAGAAAATCCCTACTTTATCCGGACGAATTTTTGAAAGCAGGGAGGATTGACCTGCCGTCTGGGTATAAGATTTATCCAGGGTGAATCTATTAGGATGAACAGACTGGAATGGGTTATATAATTTCTTTAGTGGAGAATGATTTTTTGAAATTTCTTGAGCCTGACCGGGCGATTTTTTCACCTCCTCTGATGAAATAGTATAATCTGGTTTCTTTGCAGGAGGATTATTTATATTAGAATAAGTAGAATGTATATTATTTTCTATAGAATTTGTATTAGAAGAAGTTATATAAACAGGTTTTTCAATTGTTTTATAAATATATACAATTTCTTTCTCTGGCTCAGGTGCTCCCTGATTAGATGAAGGAATAATCGTTTCGGCAATAGCCGGAGTGGGAGCAGATGGAATTTCAGGTAGGGTCGGGGAGTCCGACTGAAGGAATAAGTAAGCAGATAAAAATCCACCAAGGAAGGCACCAACGACCAGCATGGGTATCCAAATCCTCGAAGCGAAGCCTGAGGATTCATTTAGTGGCATTTCCTGATCCAGCATGGAAGACATATTGCTCCAGGCCTGATCGGTAAACTGCTCATCAATAAAATGTTTGTGTTCGTTATCCTGCATTCTTGTAAATTTCGTCGTATTGTTTCAGTAATTTTTTCAATTTTATCCTTGCTGATGACAAATGCCATTTGGAAGTTCCCACACTGATGCCCAGCTTTTTAGCAATTTCCACATGCGTAAATCCATCAATAGCATAAAGAATAAAAACCTCCTTTGTGGCCTTTGGCAAAGTATCGACCAGCTTTAGTATATCTTCTTCGTAAAGATTATCCAGTGGCAGATTTTGAACGGAATCATCTTTTTCCTCCAAAACGATAAACTGGATGTATTTTGAATGTTTTTTATAATAATCGGAAAGACAATGGTAAACCAGCTTTCTTATCCAACCCTCTAAAGAACCTCGAAATGAAAAGGAATCAATTTTTTTAAAAACTCTAAGAAACCCATTATTGACAATTTGCATAGCAATATCACGGTCATCGGTATATCGTAAACACATATACATCATTTTTGCAAAGTATTTTCGATATAACAATTCCTGATGGAGCCGGCTGTTTTTTCTACAGCCTTCTACCAATTCAGTTTCGTTATATTGTTTATTTCTTCCCATTTAATTTTTGGTAAGTAACTGGACGCAATAATATCATATTTAATTTGAAATGAATTTTTGATTTATTCGAGGCAAAAAACATGAGGGAGTGTGAACTCCCGAACCGCTTGCGGGCGGGTAAGCACGCAGGGCGTCAG
>JAHDCK010000522.1 GCA_020629915.1 Saprospiraceae bacterium | reverse complement strand
TTAAATCTTCCCATTCACCACTTTCATCACAGTCGCTTCCAATTTATCCGCCTTTTTAATCATTCGTTCTCCTTCTTTTAGAACTTTAGCTACGTATTTTTCATCCTTCAAATCACCTGTGTTGATTTTTACATTTAAAAAAGCACCATGAACGGCAGCTCTCGCACAAAGTGCCCCCACCCCGGCATCCGTCACGGAATTGGGATTACCGATTTTCGCCATGGCTTCGATGATGTCAAAAGTTTCCAGGGAAAGCTGCATCACCTTCAACGGCACTTCAATCGCATTTTTGGTAGCGGCCTGAATAGCTGCGGAACGGGCTTTTTTCTCCTCGGCGCTGCCCTTGGGCAAACGAAAAGCAGCCATAATTCCATTAAAGGCATTGGTGTCCTCATCCACGAGATTCAGCAGGGCGTCCTTGAGCATTTGTCCTTTTTCTGCCCACTCAGAAAACTCTGCCCAACGCTCATCCCAACCTCTTTTGTGCGAGGACAAATTTGCTACCATCGTCGCCAGAGAAATCCCCAGCGCACCGACATAAGCCGAGATCGATCCGCCACCGGGAGCCGGACTTTCGGAAGCTGTTTCATCCGAAAAATCTTTTAATGTAGAATACAAAAGCGGTTGGTTGGTTTTATTTTGGAGTTGGTATTCAATAATTTTTTGCTGCGGATCGAACGGCGTTAATTCATCCAATCCCATAGATTTTACCGCAATTTTTATCAATTCCCCTTCCGAAACCCCCACTGAGCGGTTTTGTTTTTTTAGAAAATATTTTCCTGCATCCACCATCACTTTCAGGGGAACCAATCCCACAAGTTCGGAACCCGTCACCCGCAATCCTCTTTTATTCGCACTGTCATAACAGGCTTCGTAAGCAATATGCAAGGGCGTTACATTAATATTGGTCAAATTCATACTCACCTGCGCCACGCCATATTCTTCTATAAACCAACCAATGCCTTTTACCGCTTTGCACTTGCCTGGGATGCGTTTTGGATCACCGTTTTTCAGGCGCATGATTTCTCCGGTTATCGGATTCCCTTTTCGCTTCACCCGGCCTTGCTCCCGCACATCAAAGGCAACGGAGTTTGCCCGACGAGTAGAGGTTGTATTCAAATTAACATTATACGCCACTAAAAAATCTCTTGCGCCAATTACAGTTACGCCGGTTTTAGCTACGGCGTCATTGTATTCATTTTTCCCGTAGTCTGGCTGCCATTTTTCCTGACCCAGTTTTTCCGGAAGGGCTTCATATTCCCCTGCGCGGATGGTGGCCAGATTTTTCCAAGCCTTTTTAGTCGCTGCTGCTTCGTAGAGGTAAACGGGAATATCCGTTTCCTTGCCTACTCGCTCGCCGAGCATCCGGGCATATTTTACGGTTTCTTCCATAGAAATATTGGCGATGGGAATCAGCGGACAAACATCCGTAGCACCCTGACGGGGATGCTCTCCGCTGTGGTTTCGCATATCAATGAGTTCGCCCGCTTTTTTTATGGCGAGAAGTGCCGCTTCTATAACCGGAAGCGGTTCTCCGACAAAGGTAACGACGGTACGGTTAGTCGCTTTTCCGGGATCGACATCTAATAATTGAACACCTTCTATACCTTCTATAACATCTGTAATAGCTTTGATAACAGCCGGATTTCTTCCTTCGCTAAAATTGGGGACGCATTCTATGAGTTGTTTCATAATGGGAAATAGCAATTTTTATAAAAAATATTTAAATCAATCCTTAAAATTTACTTTTATTCTGGCAATTATTCTATTCGCCAAAAATTATTTTCTTAAAAGACATTTTTTAAAATAAAAAAACATCTCCTAAAGACTATACAGCAAAGCCGAATAACAGGGATTTCCTGGAATTTTGGCCGAAATTAAAGAAAATGCATGAAGAAATTGCAGAGGATTCCAATTTTGGAATACTATTTGTTTAAGGTAAGCCAAGTGCGTCTATTACGACAATTACCTTTTGCAGAAAAATTTTGTGAAAATTTTTCATTTTTTTATTGCATAAACGCAACCTTAGCCCTTTTGCCCCGTAAATACTTCTGAGTGTTTTACAAAAGGGTTGGTTACCCTATATAAGGTGTTTGTAAAATGTTAGTTGGTTTTGGTTAAAAAAGTGGTAAGGCTGTCAAAAGTGGCGGCCTTCCTATTTTACCCAAACTTCAAATTTGGACACAACAAGTCTATTATAAAGAATTTCCTTTCAGTTTGAAAAAGGACACTGCGAAAACGGTGTCCTTTTTTTTG
>JAHDCK010000084.1 GCA_020629915.1 Saprospiraceae bacterium | reverse complement strand
CCCTTGGTAACCCGTCCCCGGAATCGAAGCGATACACCCGGGCGTGACCACCATCCGTTTTTCCACCGTTATCATTTTTATGACCTCCGATAATTATCCGAAACCCATCATCTGACAAATCAAGACTGCTTCCAAACTCATCCCCGGCTGCTCTGCCTTTTATGTTGCTACCCAGCTGTACCCACGATGCACCATCCCATTGGAAAACCCGAACGTGACCAGCATCCGTTCCAGTATCATCATTTAAAATGGCACTCGCAGCCAGTATTGATCCATCTTTTGACAGGTCAATCGCATAACCATATTCATCCAAATCATTGGCTCCATCTATATTCCCTCCACGTTGAACCCAGGCAGAGCCGTTCCAGTCAAAAACTTTTACACGACCTCTTCGGGAGCCCGGAATACTACTCCAGTATTGTCCAACTGCCAAAACAGTTCCATCCCCTGAAAGGGCAACCGCATTTCCCATTTTATAAGAAATACCATCTCCATCTATGTCTCCTCCCATTTGATTCCAGGCCGTACCGTCCCATTTGTAAACCCGAACATGACCAGCATTTGATCCCCCGCCGTCATTTTCTTTTGCTCCTATCGCAACGATGGTTCCATCATCTGAAATAGCTGTGGAAAATCCGGATATATCCCCTGAGGTTTCTCCATCAATGTCATTGCCGATTTGGGTTTGGGCGAAGGTGATATTTAACCCCAATAATAAGTATATAATTAAATTTAGAGTTTTCATTTTTATATATTTTAAACATTATTTAATAACACTGGCTAGTTCTTTAAAATCATTGGACTTTAAATTGTAACCTGGTTTGTAGCGATTGTAAACTATCTTATCGCTTTTAGAATTATAAATCGTAAAGTGTTTCTCAACCGAGCTTTTTACATATACAAGATAATTTATATCTGAATTTTCTTCCAGCAACATGGCATCCAGTTTTTCTGCCGATACGACTTTGTACTTATAAGGATACTTACCAAGCAGTTTTTTTACATCGTGTCTTTCCGATTCATCTCCCGTAAATTTGTTGAATTTTATCAGGCAATAATCCGGGATGAGTAAGGGTTTTCTTTTCAAATTTTTCAAATCTGACGTTACTTCTTTTTTAAAAAACCAACGTTCCTCTCCTTTTGTCAGGTAATCATTAGCTACGGCGAGGTAGCTCTTTATCATTCCCGGAAGGAAATTGTAAAAACGCGCCTCTTCATAAAACACCTGATTGATTTTGCTTTTTGGTGCCTTTAAAATTTTAGTATATGAAGGAAAATCGGGGTACAATTCGATGCGACAAAAACTCAACTTTTCCACCTTTGGTTTTCGTTTGTTCGTATTGATAGTTGGCATCCATAAATTTAAATATATGTGTGTATTTTCATACGAAAAATCCGTCCGGTGATTGGTTTTCTTCACATTGAATCCGGCGATAGTGAGAAAAGAAAAACCGGGTTGACCTAGGTAATTTTTCAGTTCTGTGTAAGGCACTATTTTTATGGGCGTCACCGTCCAGGAGGCTTCAATGGCTTTTTTATAATCCGCAAGTCGGGAAGCATCGGCTTTCCCGTAGGCAAAAATGGTGGTTGTATTTTTTAGTGCTTGTAAATCTTCTTTTTCAAACTCCCCGGCTTTCAATTTCACTTGTTCCACCGGGCCGACTCCGATTTGGGCAGATATATTAAATCCAAGAAGCAGAGTAATAAATAAAATAAGTTTTTTCATCGTATAATAGATTTAAATTTTAAATGAATGAATAGCTCTTGAGGGGATAGCTCTTTCATGATTTCTCTTCAAATTTAAAGGGGAAAATCATGCAAAACCGTCCGGATAAAGGAACAGGGAAGAATTAGATATAAACAGGGAAGACTGGTTTATAAACAGGGAAATAGGGATGATGAATAAAATATGCTGTGTAGGATGGATAGTTGGAATTGAGGAAAATTTGGATTGCAGACTTGTGGTGGTTTTATTATAAACTGTCAAAAATGTCTGCCCTCGCCCCTAACCTCCATATTATTGACATAAGCAAAAAAGGTGCAGCGCACCGACACTATTTGTAGAAAAATGGTTTGGAAAAATTCCAAAGGGGCGTAGCCCCTCAAAAAATCCTTATGTCAATGACATTGCCCTAAATGGGTTACTTCTTTCTCTTAAAATAATACCCAATATTCGTTTCCTCGTCTGTCAGGATCATTTCTTTGAGATTGAGTTTATCAATGCGTCGGGTGATATAACCAGAGTTTTTAAAATATATATCTTTTAATATTATATAATTAAAACCAGCTTCTTCAGTTATCCTCCAGGTACCATGACTGGGAAGTGGGTCAGGGATTACAAAACCGTTAAGGTCCTGAGTCATAGTGGCAAAACGGAGTAACTCCCCTGCCTGAGCATATCTGTGAATCGTTAAAGTATCCAATCCCTTTCCAATCGATTCATTAGTACCATATTGATAATGTGTAACATATATGAATTCTTTCTCTCCATTCACAATTTTGTGCATCAATTGCCAGTCACCTTTGACATCCTCATTAGAAAATTGACCGAAAACCAAACAACTCCAACCTAAAAACAACAGGCAGATAAAAAATTTTTGATACATTTGACAGGTAAATTTGTTGACCCAAAATTAGGTCTTTTCGCTGTAAACTACAATGCCGAAAAAAACCTTATGTTTTATTTAACTTTCCCAAACTATGGAAACCCAAAATCTGGAACATCTTTTTGAATCCTGGGCAAAGCAAAAACCGGAGATCATTACACCTCTGCCCCGCTCCGGCTCCGCCCGAAGGTATTTTCGTCTTGTCAAGGCAGAACAATCTGCTATTGGCACATTCAATCCTAACAAAAAAGAAAATGAAGCCTTTATCCATTTTACAGAACATTTTCATAAGGCCGGTATTCCCGTTCCTAAAATCCTTGCCAAAGACCTGAAAAATCATTCCTATCTTCAGGAAGATTTAGGAGATAACACCTTGATGCATTTCCTCATGGCACAACCTGAGGCTACACGCTTCAACCAAAATACAGTAAAAATATATAAGAAGGTAATTGATATTTTAATACGCATTCAACTGGAAGGAATCAATGGATTTGATTTTTCAAAATGCTACCCCAAGTCATCTTTCGATAAACAACAAATGCTTTGGGACTTAAATTATTTCAAATTTTATTTTCTAAAATTATTAAATATTCCTTTTAATGAAACAAAATTGGAAGAAGATTATTTAAACCTTTGTGAATTTCTCTCCAATGCCAAATCTGATTTTTTCTTATATAGAGATTTTCAATCCAGAAATGTCATGTTAAAAAATGGCGAACCCTACTGCATCGATTATCAGGGAGGCATGAAAGGTCCTCTTCAATATGATCTGGTCTCCCTCCTTTTTCAAGCCAGAGCAAATATGCCTAATTTAATCCGAAAGGAATTACTTGATTATTACATCAGCCAGGCAGAGAAAAAAACAGACATCAATAAAACATCTTTTAAACAATTATATTATGGCTTTGTATTATTGCGTTCCTTGCAAGTATTGGCCGCTTATGGCCTTCGAGGATTATATGAAAAAAAGGAACATTTTAAAAAAAGCATTCCCTATGCCATCAATAATGTAAAATGGTGGCTCAATGCTATTGAAATCCCGGTTAAACTCCCTCATCTTCGCACAGTGCTTCATGAAATAGTTGCAAAAGATAAATTTAAACCATATACAAAAAAAGAAAAAAACAAAAACCTTACTGTCCGTATAAGCAGTTTTTCCTATAAAATTTCAGGAATACCACAAGATCCTTCCGGCAATGGTGGCGGGTTTGTTTTTGATTGTCGAAACATTCATAATCCGGGAAGATATGAGCCTTACAAAAAACAAACCGGACGGGACCAGCCAGTCATTGATTTTCTAAAAAACCAAAGTTATGTAGAAGAATTTTTATTATATATTTTTCAAATCATTGACCCGGCAGTTGAAAATTATTTAAACCGAGGCTTTTCTCATCTGATGATTAGTTTTGGATGCACGGGTGGACAACACCGCTCTGTGTATTGTGCGGACCGAATGGCCAGTCATCTGGAAGAAAAATACGGCGTAACTATTCAACTGGAACATATTGAACAAGAAAAGAAAAAATGGAAAAATTAAATATAGGTCTGGCGCAAATACATCCCGAATGGCTAAATCAAAAGGCATCGATTCAAAAGATTATTACTTATATAAAAAAAGCAAAATCCTCTGGTTGTGATCTCATCGTCTTTGGGGAAGCCCTGCTTCCAGGTTATCCATTTTGGGTAGAACACACGGATGGCGCAAAGTTTAACAACACTATTCAAAAAGAAATTCACGCGCTTTACCAACAGGAAGCTATTCGGATAGAACGAGGAGACCTCCTCCCCATTTTAGAACAATGCAAAACCCACAAAATTGCCTGTGTATTAGGCATCATTGAGCGACCTGCCGATCGCGGCGGCCACAGCTTATACTGTACTTTAGTTTATATTGATAAAAATGGTATTATTCAATCCACCCATCGAAAACTAAGGCCGACTTATGAAGAACGACTGGTTTGGTCGCCCGGTGACGGGCATGGTTTAAGAACGCACCAACTTGGGCCTTTCACGCTTGGCGCCTTAAATTGCTGGGAGAACTGGATGCCTTTACCAAGAGCTGCCCTTTATGCACAGGGAGAAGATTTACATATTGCTATTTGGCCAGGAAGCGACCGAAATACTCGTGACATCACCCGGTTTATTGCCCTCGAATCCCGATCCTATGTGGTTTCCGTAAGTGGTCTTATGTCTAAAGATACTATCCCAAAAGATTTCCCATATTTTGATTTATTTTATAAAAATTGTCCATCTGTAATGGCCAATGGAGGCTCAGCTGTTGCTGCACCGGATGGAAGCTGGTTGCTGGAACCTCAAGTCGGGAATGAAGGTTTATTTGTAGTAGAAATTGATTACCAAAAGATAAGAAAAGAACGCCATAACTTTGATCCTGCTGGTCATTATTCCCGCCCGGACGTTACTCAACTCCTTCTAAATCAGGAACGGCAGTCAACCCTTAAAATAAAAAAATGAGTCCGGTAGAAGATTTTATTTTATCCCTGAATGGTCACCAGAAATCTATAATGACCTTCTTGCATGAATACCTGATGACTTTCCCTCACATTGAAAGCAAAGTAAGATATAAAATTCCTTTTTATTATAAAAAATCATGGGTTTGCTATTTAAATCCCAAAAAAGGAGATAAAATTGAAATGTGTTTTCTACGCGGAAATGAATTATCCAATGCTTCCGGCATACTGGATGCCAAAGGCAGAAAACAAGTTTATGGAATAGAATTTTCTAACATAAAAGAAATAAACATAGAAAAAATTACGGAAATTTTAATGGAGGCACTCATCCTTGATGATACAATTCCTTACACCTCTAAACGCAAAAAAAAATAATATGTCTTTCTGGATATTGACACATTTTACCTGTACTGCCTTTATGACCGGATTGATTTGGATTATTCAAATTGTCCATTATCCTCTTTTTAATCAGGTGGGAAAAGATCATTTTATTGAATATGAAAAACTACACACCTTTAAAATTACCTGGATCGTTGCTCCGGTCATGCTCCTTGAATTGAGCACAGCCATTTTTCTTTTATTTAAAATTGACAACTCAATATTTTATATAAATATAATTTTACTAATTGCAATTTGGCTCTGTACATTTTTTATTCAAATCCCTCAACACCAAAAACTTGCCCGTGGATTTTACCCCAAAACAATAAAGCAATTAGTACAATACAACTGGATTAGGACAATCCTATGGACAGTAAGAACCGGCTTGTTATTTTTTCTATTAGCCCATACCAACACCTCTCATACCTATTGAGATTTTATTTAAATAAAAAACAAATATTACAAAAAGACATGATGCAAAAAAAGGACTTTCCCGTTAACTTTCCCAAAAAATTTACAGTATATTTAACCTTAATTCCAAACAAAACATACAACCTCAAAAACACACAACAACCAATTTTCAATCTTTATTTTGACATCAAATAAAACTCACTATGAAGCAGAAATTAAACGCCTTTCTTCTGCTGATCGGTTTTTTGATTTTGCCCTTTACAATGATTGGGCAAAAAACCATCAGCGGTCAATTGGTGGATGATGAATCCAACGAACCCCTCATTGGTGCCAGCGTTTCTGTCCCCGGTTCTACAATCGGAACAGTAACGGACATCGATGGAAAATACACCCTTACTGTTCCGGAAGGAACGGAAAGTATTCGGGTGACTTACACGGGTTATCCCCCCAAGGATATTGCCCTTGGCTTATCCAATGTTTATAATATGAGAATGACCTCCGGTGAGGTCCTCAGCGAAGTTGTCGTCATCGGCTACGGAACTGTCAAGCGGGAAGATTTGACCGGTTCAGTTGGCGTGGTGAATGAAGATAAGTTCGCAGAAGGAGCCCTAACGACTCCTGAAGCATTGATTGCAGGTAAAGTAGCCGGAGTCAATATTTCGACGGGAGGCGATCCCGGTGGAGGCTCCAGCATTTTAATTAGAGGTCGCTCCTCCCTGGATGCCTCTAATGCCCCTTTGGTTGTCATTGATGGTATCCCCGTCGAAAACAGCACTCTCCCCGGAGGCCGTGGTATTTATAATCTGGTTAATCCCAATGATATTGAAACCATGACAGTCTTAAAAGACGCTTCAGCGACCGCAATTTATGGGTCACGGGCATCTGGTGGGGTCATTATCATCACTACAAAAAAAGGAAAACTGGGTAAAAAAATTGGAGTAAACTATAGTGGTAACATTGGTTTTATGCGACCGCTTGGTACTCAGGATGTACTTTCTGCGGATGAATTTAAATCATACATTAGGGAAACTTTTGCGGGCGATTCAGCGATAATTAACCGGCTCGGTACTGATAATACCAACTGGCAAGACCAGATTTACCAACGTGGAATTGTAACGGACCACAACCTTTCCCTATCTGGTGGTGTGGGCATCATTCCTTATCGGGTTTCCTTTGGATACACGGATAATCAAAGTGTACTAACATCCGATAGATTTAGAAGAACAACCGCTGCTATAAACCTCTCCCCTGGTTTTTTGGATAATACCCTTCAGGTTAATTTTAGCGCAAAAGCACAATTAACAAAGAATAGATTTGCAGACCGGGGTGCTATTGGCAATGCCATCAATTTTGATCCTTCTCAGCCCGTCTTGGATCCTGAAAGCCCTTATGGTGGATATTTTACCTATACAAACCCTGATGGCACGCCATCTAATGTTGCACCTACCAATCCGCTTGCCCTTATTGAGCAAAGGACGAATACCGCAGACATCAATCGCTTTCTGGTAAATGCTTCTATAGATTACCGCCTTCCTTTTTTAAAGGAGTTAAGAGCCAATTTAAGCCTGGGAACCGATCGGGGAAAAGGAGAAGGAGGTAGCGCAGCTCCAAGAGAAGCCGAATTCGTGTATGGAGATGAAGAAAATTATGGGGAGGATAATCTTTATAGAGGTGAAAGGAACAATGATTTAATTGATTTTTATTTAAATTATAATAAAAAACTGGGCGCTATTAATCTTGATTTGACAGCGGGATATTCCTGGCAGCATTTTATCTGGGCGGAGGATTTCTTTGAAAATAAAAAAGTCGCACAAACTACACAGATTGTCACCGGAGATCAACCCAGAGAATTATATCTGGCATCTTTGTTTGGGCGGGCCAATTTGACAATTGCTGAGGACTTTCTTTTGACTATGACCTTGCGCAGAGATGGTACCTCTCGTTTTTCAGAAGATAACAGATGGGGCTTATTCCCAGCCGCAGCTTTTGCCTGGAAAATCATCGAGAATGATTCTAAAGGATTGAGTGCCTTAAAATTCCGCGCTGGCTGGGGGGTAACCGGGCAGCAGGACATAGGAAATAAAAGCCGAGATTACTATGCTTACCTGCCCGTTTATACCAGTAGTTTTGATAATGCCTCTTATCCCTTTGGCGGAAATGTTATTGGGACGCTAAGACCGGAAGGATATACATCTGATATAAAATGGGAAGAAAACCGGGCCTTTAATATTGGCTTGGATTATGGTTTTGTAGACGATAGAATTTTAGGAAGTGTAGAATACTTTAGAACAAACTCTGTTGATCTTTTAAGTAGAATTACACCTCCGGCTGGCTCTAATTTAACCAATTCTATTGTTACAAATATTGGAAATATGGAAGTCTCCGGGGTAGAATTTTCTATAAATGCCATTCCGGTACAGACTGCTAATTTAACGTGGGACTTTTCTTTTAATGCCACTTTCAATTCTACTGAAATTACAAAACTAAACCTTTCTGACGATCCTAATTTCAAGGGCAATCAGGTGGGCGGTATTGCCGGTGGAGTTGGAAATACGATAGGTATTCATGCTGTAGGTCATGCGCCCTTTTCATTCCTGGTGTATGAACAAGTCTATGATGATAGCGGAAATCCAATTGAAGGATTATATGTAGATCGAAACGGAGACGGAACTATTACTCCGGAGGATCAATATATTTATGAAAGTCCGGATGCGAATTCCTTTTATGGATACGCCACTTCTCTTGTTTACAAAAACATTGGGTTGAGCCTGGGCGGAAGAGCATTTGCCGGAAACTATGTATATAATAATAATTTATCTAATGGGTATCTGGGTCAAATGACTAATAATGAAGTATTGAGAAATCTCCCCAAAGATGCAATAGATTTGGGATTTCAAAATGCACAATTCTTTAGCGATCATTTTGTGGAAGATGGATCATTCCTCAAATTAGATTACATTACACTAAGTTATAATATGAAAGACTTAATCTCAAAAGCGAATAATATGCAGGTTTATGCCACCGTGCAAAATCCACTTTTGATTACTAATTATTCCGGAATTGATCCTGAGATTACTGATGGTACCAATCCGGGCGTAGACAATAACATTTATCCGAGATCGAGAACCATTTTATTTGGCATAAATGCCGGATTTTAATATTTATTAGTTTTAAAATTATAATAAAATGAATTATAAAACATATTTAAATAAAATACTTATTCTTTCTGCTGTCCTGCTTCTTTCCACAGGATGTTTCAAGGACTTGGAAACTGTACCCATTGATCCCGATGAACAAACACCAAATATCGTATATGAAGATTTTGATTCCTACAAGCAAATTTTAGCTAAAATCTATGCCGGACTAGCTCTTAGTGGCCAACAAGGCCCTGCCGGACAGCCCGATATCGTTGGAATTGATGAAGGATTTTCAACCTATATGCGTCAATATTTTAAAGCGCAGGAGTTAACAACTGATGAAGCCGTAATTGCATGGAATGATGGTAATCTGTATGACTACCACGATCAGGACTGGGATGCCAATAATGAGTTTGTGGCAGCGATGTACAATCGCATTTTCTATCAGGTTTCTCTAATCAATGAATTCCTCCGTCAATCTTCGGATGATTTATTGAATCAAAGAGGATTTACGGATAGCCAAAATGCGGAGATTGCCGGTTATCGGGCCGAAGCTCGTTTTATGAGAGCTTTGAGTTATTATCATGGATTGGATTTTTTCCGTTCTATTCCATTTGTGACGGAGGATGATCCCGTGGGAGCATTTTTACCGGAACAAACATCGGCAACAGACTTATTCAATTTTATTGAATCTGAATTACTTGCCGTTGAAGGTGAATTGATGGAACCCGGAGCGAATGAATACGGACGAGCAGATAAAGGAGCTGCCTGGATGCTGCTTTCTAAATTATACTTAAATGCAGATACCTATATAGGTACAGACAGAAATTCAGATTGCATCACTTACTGTGATAAAGTGATCAATTCTGTTTATTCCCTGGATGAGCAATACGATCATATTTTCCTGGCAGATAATCATTTATCACCTGAAATTATCTTCCCGGTCATTTTTGACGGGGTGCATAGCCAGACCTGGGGCGGAATGACCTTTATCATCAACGGCTCCATTGGAGGCGGTATGAATCCCGGCGATTATGGCTCTAACCAAAACTGGGGGGGGATGAGAACCACCAGTAAGCTGGTACAGAAATTTACGGATATTCAGGGTGACCCAATTTTCATCCTGGAACCCAATGCCGCTCAAACTTTCCCACAGCTACAAGTGCCAGGTGGCTATCAAGGCTGGGATCCAGCTAATGAAACCACTGTCATTGGCTCAATTAATTCTGATGGAGTTTACGAAGGTTATTTGAATTTAGAAAATGATAATACTGAATTGAAATTTACAGATGGTCCAGCCTGGGATGTCAACTGGGGGGATAATGGTGCCGATGGAACACTAGAACCCGGTGGATCGAATATCGTTGTGCCGGAAGCCGGATACCACAGATTCCTCGTCGATATTAATGCGCTCTCCTACACTATCACAAAAACAAACTGGGGCCTGGTAGGTTCTGCTACTCCAGGCGGCTGGGATACAGATACAGACATGACGTATAATTCTGATAATAATACTTGGGAGATTACTTTAAACCTCGTTCCGGGTGAAATCAAATTCCGGGCAAATGATGAATGGGAAATCAACTATGGTGACGACAACGCTGATGGCTCACTCGAAAGTGGCGGAGCCAATATTGCTATTTCCGATGCAGCAGAATATACCATTGTTTTATATTTGAATCAAACAAATTTCACCTATTCAATAAAACGTCCTTCTACGGATAAACGTGGGATGTTTTTTACCGATGGCCAGACCCTTGAAATTGATGACATCTCCCAGTTTGCTCAGGGTTATGCCGTTACCAAGTATAAAAACCTGACCCAGGACGGTCAACCCGGATCGGATTTAACCTTCCCGGATACCGATTTTCCTTTATTCCGTCTCGCTGATGCCTACCTGATGTATGCAGAAGCTGTAGTACGAGGTGGTTCTGGCGGAAGTGCCGGACAAGCTACGGATTATATCAATGAATTGAGAAACCGGGCCTTTGCCGGAGTGGGTGGAACGATTTCAGAGGGCGAGTTAAATCTGGATTTAATTCTGGATGAAAGAGCAAGAGAATTGTACTGGGAAGGACATCGCCGAACCGATCTCGTTCGCTTTGGGAAATTCTCTAATACGACAGATGTTTGGCCCTGGAAAGGAAAAGTAAAAGAAGGGATTCCGACTTCCGAGCACCTTGACATTTTCCCGATTCCGGCAGCAGATATTTCTGCCAATCCGAATCTCAAACAAAATGATGGGTACTAACAGAATCCTGACTTGGATTTTATTTTAAAAATAAATTTTTTATTATAATAAAAATAAAAAATCATGATAAAAAAATATATAATGTTTTCGCTGGCATTGGCATTGCTTTGGACGGCCTGCTCTGAGCGAGAACTCGATCCGGTTTTCAGCCCCTCGGAAAATCCGGTTTTAACTGCGCCTTCCAATGGGCAGAGTTTTGTGATTACAGAAGAAACCCTGGAGGAACAATTCGGGGTATTCACCTGGATGGCGCCGTCAGTTGGTTTTGATGCTGCACCGATTTACACCGTAGAGATGGATGTAACGGATGGCAGTTTTATGGAATCCTCTCCTGTTGTAGGGACGTTGGATGGACTTTCTTTGACTGTAATGAATGACGTTTTAAATAATGAACTTGGGCTGAAAGGAATTCCACCAGATGTGGCTTCTGATATTTATTTTCGGGTAAAAGCAGAGTTAACCTCTGAAGTCATTTTATATTCGGAACCCATTACACTGGAAATTGTTCCTTTTGCTGCCCCTATCAATTATTCTTTCCTTCACGTTCCGGGTAGCTACCAGGGTTGGAATCCAGCCGATTCCAGTACCATTGTTTTTGCAAGGAGCGGTGGTGTGAATTACGACGGGTATATCTATTTTAATGATCCGGGCGCACTGTATAAATTTACAGACGGTCCAAGCTGGGACAATAACTGGGGCGATAATGAACCGGATGGAATTCTGGATCCAGGTGGCATTGGCAATGATATTCCTATAAACGACGGTGCAGGAATGTATTACCTTACAGCAGACCTAAATTCGTTGGAGCATACCAACGAGCGACGCGACTGGGGTATTGTGGGCGATGCTACTCCCGGAGGCTGGGATAATGACACGCCAATGGAATGGGATGATTCCCGAAAGGTACTTTCTGTAACAGCGGATATGACCACCGGATTTTTTAAATTCCGGGCAAATAACAATTGGGATGTAAACTTTGGAGATACTTTCAATAATGGTCGCTTATCTCAGGATGGCGGAGATATCTCAATTGATTCGGATGGAAATTATACCATTGATCTGATAATTACCGTAGGAGATTATACCTATACCGTTACTAAAAATTAAAATTATTCCTATATTTTTTAGCCGGGTATTTTTGCAATATCCGGCTTTTTTTATTATATTGTTTATATCATGGCAATTATTGGATTTATAACTATAATTTTATTATTAATTTTTTCCAGACCTATTACCACATTCATCCACGAATTGGGTCATGCCATTCCCGCTCTTTTGTTCACCTCCCACCCTGTTGTCATTTTTGTGGGTTCTTATGGCAATGAAACCCAAAGTCAGTATCACCAAATAGGACGATTACATATTTATTTTAAATACAATGTACTCAACTGGCAACTTGGCCTTTGCCAACATGCTCCGGCAAATAAAATATATGAAACTCTTTTAATTATTTTAGGTGGTCCCGTTGCCTCGTTGCTTCTGGGATTAATTTGTATATATTTTTTAATAGAATTTAAAGAACAACCCTGGATCGCTTTCAGTATTGCCCTTTTATTGGTTTCAGGAATATCGGATTTTCTGGTTAATATTATTCCCGATGATAAACCGCTTCCTATGGAAAACGGAGCTGTGGTGTATAACGATGGTGCTCAATTTAAACAGTTGTTAAAAACCTCCCGGTATCCGGAGGAATATTTTTCGGGGTTGGAAGATATAAATGAGGGTCGTCCAAAAACAGGAATTTCCAAGCTGGAATCCGTCCTTGAAAGCGGGGTTAAAGATATTTATATTTACAAATACGTTATTCAAATTTACATCCAGGAAAAACAGGAAAACAATGCCATTCAGTTTCACGAACGTTTTGTAAAAAGGCTTCCTCTGGATAGTTCCGATCACCTATATGCTGCTGAATTGTATATTAAAAATAATCAAACTGACTTTGCCCTTCAGGAACTGACCACTTCCATAGAAAAAAACTATCTCAACAGCGAAGCACTTCTAACCAGGGGAAAACTTCTCCTTGAAATGGGGCACCGAGGATCTGCCCGAAAAGATTTGGAAAAAGTTTTACTTATAGAAGAAGGTAACCGGGAAGCACTAGAACTACTAAACGGCTAAGTTGAATATGATAAAATCTTATGACAATAATATTTCTTTATTTTTAAAGAATCATTTGATTGCCTTGTCAAAAGAAGAAGCCGCTAATAATTTAATAATAGGAACCTTACTATCTCTTTCAAAAAAAGCCAACCCAACTTGCCATCTTTTTGCAGGAATTAACCCGGAAAATCAACATCCCCTTTATTGGGCCGTACTCCAACAAAGTGGGTTTCTGCTAATTTCGGGGCATGCTAATTTCAATGAAAGCCTTGTTAATTATTTAAAAAATAAATATAAAAATCACTCCCTCAAGACGGTTTTTGGTCAAAAGGAATTAGCCCTTTCCTTTGCTAAATTTTATAAAAATAAATTTAATATAAATTTTTCTATCGCTCTGGAGACAGTCGGCTACCAACTGAGTAAAATCAATCCACTAGAAATTTCAGCCGGAAAAATGAGGAAAGCAACTATGCTGGATTCAGAGAATTTATCCAAATGGACGAATCAATTTTTTTGGGAAGCGTTGCAGGAATCGGATGAGGAAGCTGCAAAAGCCCAAACCTTGTTTTTTATCGCCAACCAACAATTCTTTGTATGGGAAATCAATGGGCAAATAGTAAGTATGGCCTCCCTCATCCGGGAGACACCCAACGGGAAAGCCATCAGCCATGTATTTACACCAAAAGAATATAGAAAAAAAGGATATGCTACCAGTTTGACAAAAACCTTAAGCGAATGGGTGCTGGACAATGGATATTCTTTTACCTGTTTATTTGCAGACAAAAAGAATGCCACGACTAATTTTATATACCAAAAAATTGGTTATAAATTCCTTGCGGATTATGCCAAGATACAATTTGATTAAAATTATTGTAAACTCCTTTCTAATTATCCCCGCTTTTGGGTTCAATCTTAAATCCCTCCTGTTTTGGACTTTCTTTAATCTGAT